>NZ_JBVVQS010000090.1:178692-181741 GCF_055811575.1 Mesorhizobium sp. WSM4815
GCTGCTGTGGTTTCCAAGTATCTGTTATAGGTAACTTATCCTGAATACATAGGGATAAAGTGGCGAACGCGGGGAACTGAAACATCTAAGTACCCGTAGGAAAGGACATCAACCGAGACTCCGGCAGTAGTGGCGAGCGAACCCGGACCAGGCCAGTGGCGATGATGAGACAAGCGGAACCTTCTGGAAAGTAGGGCCATAGTGGGTGACAGCCCCGTACGCGTAATGCAAATCATCGTCCTCGAGTAAGGCGGGACACGTGAAATCCTGTCTGAAATTGGGGGGACCACCCTCCAAGCCTAAGTACTCGTGCATGACCGATAGCGAACTAGTACCGTGAGGGAAAGGTGAAAAGCACCCCGACAAGGGGAGTGAAAGAGTACCTGAAACCGATTGCCTACAAACAGTGGGAGTCCAAGGTTCGTCCTGGGTGACCACGTACCTTTTGTATAATGGGTCAGCGACTTAGTGTGACGAGCAAGCTTAAACCGCTAGGTGTAGGCGCAGCGAAAGCGAGTCTGAACAGGGCGTTCAGTTCGTCGCATTAGACCCGAAACCGAGTGATCTAGCCATGAGCAGGTTGAAGGTAAGGTAACACTTACTGGAGGACCGAACCCATAACTGTTGCAATAGTTCGGGATGACTTGTGGCTAGGGGTGAAAGGCCAATCAAACTCGGAAATAGCTGGTTCTCCGCGAAATCTATTTAGGTAGAGCGTCGACCGAATACCCCAGGGGGTAGAGCACTGGATGGGCTAGGGGTCCTCACCGGATTACCAAACCTAACCAAACTCCGAATACCTGGGAGTACTAGTCGGCAGACACACGGCGGGTGCTAACGTCCGTCGTGAAAAGGGAAACAACCCTGACCTACAGCTAAGGTCCCCAAGTTATGGCTAAGTGGGAAAGGATGTGAGGATCCCAAAACAACCAGGATGTTGGCTTAGAAGCAGCCATCATTTAAAGAAAGCGTAACAGCTCACTGGTCTAAATAAGGGTCTTTGCGCCGAAAATGTAACGGGGCTCAAGCCATACACCGAAGCTTAGGGTTCGTGAGCAATCACGAGCGGTAGCGGAGCGTTCTGTAAGCTGATGAAGCCATACCCGTGAGGGGTGGTGGAGGTATCAGAAGTGCGAATGCTGACATGAGTAACGTAAGGGGAGTGAGAGACTCCCCCGCCGAAAGTCCAAGGGTTCCTGCTTAAAGCTAATCTGAGCAGGGTTAGCCGGCCCCTAAGTCGAGGCAGAAATGCGTAGACGATGGGAACCACGTTAATATTCGTGGGCCTGGAGGAAGTGACGGATCATTGAGGTAGTCCAATCTTATCGGATTGAACGGGCTGCTGCGTGGTTCCAGGAAATAGCTCCTCCTTATAGACCGTACCCGAAACCGACACTGGTGGACTGGTAGAGTATACCAAGGCGCTTGAGAGAACTATGCTGAAGGAACTCGGCAAATTGCACGCGTAACTTCGGAAGAAGCGTGACCCTTTTCCACGCAAGTGGAGGAGGGTGGCACAGACCAGGGGGTAGCGACTGTTTATCAAAAACACAGGGCTCTGCGAAGTCGCAAGACGACGTATAGGGTCTGACGCCTGCCCGGTGCTGGAAGGTTAAGAGGAGGGGTGCAAGCTCTGAATCGAAGCCCCAGTAAACGGCGGCCGTAACTATAACGGTCCTAAGGTAGCGAAATTCCTTGTCGGGTAAGTTCCGACCTGCACGAATGGCGTAACGACTTCCCCGCTGTCTCCAGCATAGACTCAGTGAAATTGAATTCCCCGTGAAGATGCGGGGTTCCTGCGGTTAGACGGAAAGACCCCGTGCACCTTTACTATAGCTTTACATTGGCATTCGTAGTGGCATGTGTAGGATAGGTGGTAGGCTTTGAAACCTGGGCGCCAGCTCAGGTGGAGCCACCCTTGAAATACCACCCTTATCACTATGGATGTCTAACCGCGGCCCGTCATCCGGGTCCGGGACAATGTATGGTGGGTAGTTTGACTGGGGCGGTCGCCTCCTAAAGAGTAACGGAGGCGCGCGATGGTGGGCTCAGAACGGTCGGAAATCGTTCGCTGAGTGCAATGGCATAAGCCTGCCTGACTGCGAGACTGACAAGTCGAGCAGAGACGAAAGTCGGTCATAGTGATCCGGTGGTCCCGCGTGGAAGGGCCATCGCTCAACGGATAAAAGGTACGCCGGGGATAACAGGCTGATGACCCCCAAGAGTCCATATCGACGGGGTTGTTTGGCACCTCGATGTCGACTCATCGCATCCTGGGGCTGGAGCAGGTCCCAAGGGTATGGCTGTTCGCCATTTAAAGCGGTACGTGAGTTGGGTTCAGAACGTCGTGAGACAGTTCGGTCCCTATCTGCCGTGGGTGTAGGAATATTGAAAGGATCTGTCCCTAGTACGAGAGGACCGGGATGGACGGATCTCTGGTGGACCTGTTGTGGCGCCAGCCGCATAGCAGGGTAGCTATATCCGGACGGGATAACCGCTGAAGGCATCTAAGCGGGAAACCCACCTTAAAACGAGTATTCCCTGAGAACCGTGGAAGACGACCACGTTGATAGGCCGGGTGTGGAAGAGCGGCAACGCTTGAAGCTTACCGGTACTAATAGTTCGATCGGCTTGATCGTTCTCATTCCTTATGCCCATCGTGAAAACGATGGTTGGCACAGAAAACAGCTTCTCGAGCAACGTGCGCTTTGCCGACCTGGTGGTTATGGCGGAGCGGCTGCACCCGATCCCATTCCGAACTCGGCCGTGAAACGCTCCAGCGCTGATGGTACTTCGTCTCAAGACGCGGGAGAGTAGGTCGCTGCCAGGTCTGCAAAACGCACGTTGCAAAAATCCAGTCTTCTCCTTACAAAACAGGCCCGCCAATCGGGAACCCGGGCCGCGCAAGCGGCCCTTTCAGTTGGCGCAAGCTTGTACCTAAGTGAAGCGCCGACTTGCTTGAAAAGTTGACGCGGGGTGGAGCAGCCCGGTAGCTCGTCAGGCTCATAACCTGAAGGTCACAGGTTCAAATCCTGTCCCCGCAACCAAA
>NZ_JBVVQS010000091.1:0-189358 GCF_055811575.1 Mesorhizobium sp. WSM4815
CTGCCGCCCGGCGCCAAGAAGGTCAACGAGCGCGTCGAGCCCGGCGCGCCGGTGCTCAAGATCGAGGATCTCAAAAAATACTACAAGGTTAGCGGCAGCGAGGTGTTCGGCTCGAGCGAGGGCCGCGTCGTCAAGGCCAATGAGACGATCTCCTTCATGGCGCGCGAATCCGAGACCGTCGCCATCGTCGGCGAGTCCGGCTGCGGAAAGTCGACGCTGGCCAAGGTGCTGCTCGGGCTGGAGACGGCAAGCTCCGGCAGCGTGACGCTCGGCAACCAGCGGATCGAGTCGACCGGGGTTGAAAACCGCAGCGTCGAGACGGTGTCGTCGATCCAGATGGTGTTCCAGAATCCGTTCGACACGCTCAACCCCAGCCATACGGTCGGCTCGCAGATCATCCGCACGCTGGAAAAGTTCAATGTCGGCAACACCGTTGCCGATCGCCGCAAGCGCATGCTGGAACTGCTCGACCTGGTGAAGCTGCCGCGGGCGTTCGAGACCCGCAAGCCGCGCCAGCTTTCAGGCGGCCAGAAGCAACGCATCGGCGTGGCGCGGGCTTTTGCCGGCGATGCCAAGGTGGTGGTGGCCGACGAGCCGGTCTCGGCACTCGATGTGTCGGTGCAGGCGGCGGTGACCGAACTGTTGATGGACATCCAGCGCAAGAACAAGACGACGATGCTGTTCATCAGCCACGATCTGTCGGTGGTGCGCTACATCGCCGACCGCGTCGTCGTCATGTATCTCGGCTATATCGTCGAGCAGGGCACGACCGACCAGATCTTTTCGCCGCCCTATCATCCCTATACCGAGGCGCTGCTGTCGGCGATCCCGATCGCCGACACCAGCGTGATCAAGAAACACATCGTGCTGGAGGGCGACATCCCGTCTGCGATGAACCCGCCAACCGGCTGCCCGTTCCAGACCCGCTGCGGCTACAAGAAGCTGGTGCCGGACAATCTTTGCGAGACGCAGGTGCCGCCGGTCAAGCATCTCGGCGACGGCCATATGAGCCTGTGCTGGCTCGCCGACGACGTGCTGGCGAAAATGGAGCCGGTGATCAAGTTCGACAAGGAGCATGCCGCCAATGAAGGCGTGCCCGACGACGCGCCGCAGGGCGTCGGTCCGGGCTTTGCCGGCGCTCCGCCGCAGCGTCCGCACGGCAAGAGGCCGAAGCTGGCGGACGATTAGGTCCGTGGCGCCATCAACGCGCGCATTGGCGTAGCTGCACGGCGTAGTCCCGAGCCATCTGCTCGGTGGCCCGCGCATAGCGCTGCACGCCGGCATCGCCGCGGTTGCCGCGGCCATAGGCCGTCCAGCCGAGATAATAGGCCAGATAGAGATTGTAGGTGTCGTTGCGGGCGACGCCGAGCGTGTCTGATGTCTTGGAATGATACCAGCCGACGAAATCGACGGCATCGGCGAAGCTGGTGCGGCGCGCCGCCCAGCTGCCGGTCTCGCTCTGATATTGCGCCCAGGTGCCGTCGAGCGCCTGCGAGAAGCCGGTGGCGCTGGAGGCACGTTTCCAGGGAATGAAGCCGAGCAGCTTCTTGCGAGGCGGCCTGGCGTTGCTCTTGAAGCCGGATTCCTTGCGCACCGTCGCCATCAACACGGGAACCGGCACGCCGTGCTTCCGTTCGGCGCGTTCGGCCGCCGCCTGCCAGTTGTCGAGCCAGCCGTCATTCTGGTCGAAGACGGCGCAGACATCGTTGATATGGCTCGGCGGCGTCGCGCAGGCCGACAGCGCCAGCATCACGGCAACGGCTACAATTTTACGAAAACTCGACCTACCCATCGCAAGAGGATTAGGCCGGAATCATAAAGGGAATCTTGCGGCGTTCCTTAACGGCTGATCGGCCGCTTTGGCCGGGACACGGCGAGGATAGATATTCCGACGTTTTCCGTCGCTTTTGTCGGCATGAAAATCACAAAATGCCGCCTTGGCTAAAATCACGCCCGCAGGTGGCGGATTTCTGACAGCCCGATCGTAGTGCCGGCGCTTTGATGCGCCGCATGACCGAACCGAGACGCAAGCGCGGCGCCGAGCGACCCAGCAACAGGGGACCGGCCGCCATCCCGCAACTGCCGTTGCGCCGCGTGACAAATCCCTATCCGCCGATGGCGATGCTCTCGGCCGACCAGATCGAGGCGATCCACCAGGCGTCGATGCACATTCTGGAGAATTTCGGCATCGAGGTGATGAGCCCGCGGGCGCTTTCGCTGTTCGAGACGGCCAGGGCCAAGGTCGATCATGCGTCGATGACTGTCCGCATCGACCGCGGCATGATCGACGAGGCACTGAAGACGACGCGGTCCAGCTATACGCTGACGCCTCGCAACCCGGCCCACACAGTCCGTCTCGGCGGCAACACCATCAATTTTACGCTCGTCGCCGGACCGCCGAACGTGCATGACATGGAACGCGGCCGGCGCGCCGGAAACCTGCGCGACTACCGCGATCTCACCCGGCTGGCGCAGCATTTCAACTGCATCCACATGCTGGGCAATCAGGTCTGCGCACCGGTGGAACTGCCGGCCAATTCACGCCACCTCGACACCTATTTCGCCAATCTGACGCTGGCCGACAAGAGTTTTCACGTCTCGGCGATCGGCCGCGGCAGGGCGCTGGACGGCATCGAAATGATGGCGATCTCGCGCGGACTGACGCTTGATCAGATGTGCGACAATCCTGGCGTCACCACCATCATCTCGGTCAACTCGCCGCGCCGCTTCGACGAGATGATGGCCGAAGGGCTGATGACCATGGCCGAGTTCGGCCAGTCGGTTGCGGTGACGCCGTTCACGCTGATGGGGGCGATGAGCCCGGTGACGCTTGCCGGCGCGCTGGCGCAACAGAACGCCGAGGCGCTGTTCGGCGTGGTCTTGACGCAGCTTGTCCGCCCTGGCGCCCCGGTCATGTATGGTGCCTTCACCTCCAATGTCGACATGAAGTCCGGTGCGCCGGCCTTTGGCACGCCAGAGAACACCAAGGCCAACATCGCCTCCGGGCAGCTGGCGCGGCGCTATGGACTGCCCTACCGAACGACACCGGGCTCGGCCTCCAACGCCGCCGACGCGCAAGGCGCCTATGAGACGCTGATGGCGCTGTGGGGCGCGGTGCTCGGCCACGGCAATCTCGTCTACCACGCAGCCGGCTGGCAGGAGGGCGGGCTGACCGCATCGTTCGAAAAGTTCATCATCGACGTCGAGATGATCCAGCACATGATGGAGTTTTTGCGCCCGATCGAAGTCAACGAGGCGGAACTCGCCGTCGAGGCGCTGGGTGCGGTGCCGACCGGCGGCCATTTCTTCGGCGAGCCGCACACGCTGGAGCGCTATGCCACCGCCTTCTACCAGCCGATGCTCTCCAATTGGCAGAACTACGAGGCCTGGCAGGAGGCCGGCGGGCTAGACGCCACGGCGCGGGCGACGCGGCTGTGGAAGAAAGCGCTGGAGGATTATGTCGAGCCGACGATGGATATTGCGGTGCGCGAGGCGCTGGAGGCGTATGTGGCCAGGCGCAGGGAAGCGATCGGGCAGGGCGAGCCGTGATGCTACGTTGTGCGCCTGCGAGGGGTGGCTTGGCTCCTCCCGCCCCGATTCATCTCACCCCTCCAACTCCCTGAAATAACGAGAAAAACCCATGAAATCGCATGCGAAGGTCGTGGTCATTGGCGGAGGCGTCGTCGGCTGTTCGGTGCTGTTCCATCTCGCCCGTCACGGCTGGACCGACATTGTGCTTCTGGAGCGTGACGAGCTGACTTCCGGCTCGACCTGGCACGCGGCCGGCGGCATGCATACGATCAATGGCGATCCCAACGTCGCCAAGCTGCAGAAATACACGATCTCGCTCTACAAGGAGATCGAGGAGCTGTCCGGCCAGGCGACCGGCGTGCATCTGACCGGTGGCGTGCTTCTGGCGGCGACCGAGGCGCGGCTCGACTGGCTGCGCGGCGTCGTCGCCAAGGGCCGCTATCTCGGCATCGACCTCGAGGAGATTTCGCCTGATGAGGCGGCCGAGCTGATGCCGCTGCTCGACCCGAAGCAGTTCGTCGGCGCGGTGCGCAACAAGGAGGACGGTCATCTCGACCCGTCCGGCGTCACCCACGCCTATGCCAAGGCGGCCAGAAAACTTGGCGCCGAGGTTGAGCGCTTCACCAAGGTCGAGGATATCGTGCGCCGCGCCGACGGGCTGTGGCGCGTCATCACCAACAAGGGTGAGGTGGTGGCCGAGCATGTCGTCAACGCCGGCGGCCTGTGGGCGCGCGAGGTCGGCCGCATGGTTGGTCTCGAACTGCCGGTGCTGGCCATGGAGCACATGTACCTGATCACCGAGGACATGCCGGAGGTCGCCGCCTGGAACCAGAAGACCGGCACCGAGATCATCCACGCGGTCGATTTCGACGGCGAGCTCTATCTGCGCCAGGAGCGCGGCGGCATGCTGATGGGCACCTATGAGAAGGCCAACAAGCCATGGTCCGAGCTTCAGACACCGTGGAATTTCGGCCACGAGCTTCTCGAGCCCGACATCGACCGCATCGCGCCGTCAATGGAAGTCGGGTTTCGGCATTTCCCGGCCTTCCAGAACACCGGAATCAAGCAGATCATCAACGGCCCCTTCACCTTCGCGCCCGACGGCAACCCGTTGGTCGGGCCGGTGCGCGGCCTGCCTGGCTTCTGGGTCGCCTGCGGCGTCATGGCCGGCTTTTCGCAGGGCGGCGGTGTTGGCCTGGCGCTGTCGAACTGGATGATCGAGGGCGATCCCGGCGCCGACATCTGGGCGATGGACGTCTCTCGCTACGGCGACTGGGCAACGATGGCCTACACCAACGCCAAGGTGCGCGAGAATTATTCGCGGCGTTTTTCCATCCGCTTTCCTAATGAGGAACTGCCTGCCGGGCGGCCGCTCAAGACCACGCCGGTCTACGACCTCTTGTCGGCCAAGGGCGCGCAGTGGGGCGTGGCCTATGGGCTGGAAGTGCCGCTGTGGTATGCGCCCGAAGGCGTCAGGGACGAGTTCTCGTGGCGGCGCTCGAGCGATTTCGAGCATGTCGCAAAAGAGGTGAGGACGGTGCGGACAAGTGTCGGCCTGTCGGAAATCTCGTCCTTCGCCAAATACAGGGTGACGGGCGCGGGCGCGGCGGCCTGGCTCGACCGCCTGCTTGCCTGCAAGCTGCCAAAGCCCGGCCGCATGACGCTGGCGCCGATGCTGAAGCAAGACGGCAGGTTGATCGGCGATTTTTCGCTGGCCAATCTCGGCAGCCGCAATTCCAGCGGGGAGGGCTGGTTTCTCGCCGGCTCCGGCATTGCCGAGCAGTATCACATGCGCTGGTTCGAGGCGCATCTGCCGCAAGACGGTTCGATCCATATCGAGGCGCTGGGGGCGAGACTGACGGGCCTGTCGATTGCCGGTCCGAGGGCGCGGGACGTGCTGGCAAAAGCCACGCGGGCGGATGTGTCGAATGCGGCGTTTCCGTTCATGGCGACGGCCAGGATGGATATCGGCATGGCGCCGTGCCTGGTCGGCCGCGTCAGCTACACCGGCGATCTCGGCTACGAGATCTGGGTGGCGCCGGAATATCAGCGTGCCGCGTACCAGACCCTGATGGCGGCCGGCGAAGACTTCGGCATCGGCCTGTTCGGCGCGCGCGCGCTCAACGCGCTGCGGCTGGAGAAGAATTACGGCTCGTGGGCGCGCGAATACCGGCCGATCTACGGACCGCTGGAGGCCGGGCTCGACCGTTTCGTCGCCTACGGGAAAGAAACCGATTTCATCGGCAAGCAGGCGGCACTCGCCGAGCGCCAGCAAGGCGGCAAGCTGCGACTGCGCGCCTTTGTCGTCGATGCGGCAGACGCCGACGTCATCGGCGACGAGCCGATCTGGTTCGACGGCGCGGTGCGCGGCTGGGTCACGTCAGGCGGCTACGCACATCATTCAAAGACGTCCGTGGCCCTGGGCTATGTGCCGAAGGAGATCGCCGACGAGGCCGATGGTTTCGAGATCGAGCTCTTGGGCAAGCGCTACACCGCACGGGTGCAGCCGACGCCGCTGTTCGACGCGAATCTCGAGCGGATGCGAGGGTGATGGCGCCGTCATTGCGCGGGGTCGGCGGTGCAGCGCCCGGACAGCGCCCCCTCTGTCCGGCAGGACAGAGGGGGCGAAGGAACGCCAACCGGGAAACAAACCGTACGCCCAGCTACCGCACCGGCGCCGTCAGCGCGAAATGAGCACCCTGTGGGTCCGTGCACATCACGATCCAGCCGCCGCCGGGAACCTCCATCGGTCCCATCAGGATTGTGCCGCCATTATCGGTGACACGCTTGGCCGCCGCGTCGATTGCGGGGACATTGAAATAGAACTGCCAGACTGGCACCGGAACCTGCTCGGGCTTGTTCATCATGCCGCCGACAGGTTCGCCGCCGGCGGCAAACAGCTGGTAGGTGCCCATCGGCCCCATATCCATGGCGTCGCCCTTGGTCCAGCCGAATTGCCCGGCATAGAAATCGAACGCGGCGTGCCAGTCGGTCGTGTAGAGTTCATGCCAGCCGATATTGCCGGGAGTAGTAGCCGGCAACGGCGGCTGGTCAGGGCCGTCAGGCTGCAGAAAGTTGAACACCGCGCCTTGCGGATCGGCGACGACGGCAAAGCGGCCGACGCCCGGAATGTCATCGGGTTCGCGGTGAACCGCACCGCCGGCCCCCTTCAGCGATTTCGTAGAAGCATCGACATCCCCGGTATGGATGTAACCGACCCAGGCTGGCGGCATGCCCGTCTTGCGCACTTCGTCCGGCTGCGTCATCAGCCCGGCAACGCCGCGCTCGCCGACGTTCATGACGATATAGCGCGGCATGCCGGGCGCGCCGTCGAAGGGCTGCGCCTTCCAGCCGACCACGTCGGTGTAGAACGCTTCGGCGGCGTCGAGATCGGTGGTCATCAGCTCGTACCAGAAGAAGGACGTCGGGGAGTTTGGCATTGTCGTGCTCCTTGGGTTTCCAGTCATCGATCATGCGTGATCCATCTAGGACGATCTTCGCGACGGAATTCCGACAGCCAAGGCCAATATAGAAAACATGAGTATTGATATCATGTTTTTGTCGTGGCTTTTCAGCGGCTTGCGTCGAAAATTGACCAATTGATAAAAAAACAAAACGTGCTAGCCTTCTGCAAAACAACAAGGAATGGGGAAGCGGAATGGCGACTGGTCATTTCAAGCAGGGCATTGCCGGCGGGCGGCTTTCGCCCGAGCAATATGCCGATAATTTTTCCGACCTGCATCCGCCGCTCGATCATCACGAGGCGCTGGTCGAGTCCGATCGCTGCTATTTCTGCTACGATGCGCCGTGCATGAACGCATGCCCGACCTCGATCGACATCCCGCTGTTCATCCGCCAGATCTCGACCGGCAATCCGATCGGCTCGGCCAAGACGATTTTCGACCAGAACATTTTGGGCGGCATGTGCGCCCGCGTCTGCCCGACCGAGACGCTGTGCGAAGAGGTCTGCGTGCGCGAAGTGGCTGAAGGCAAGCCGGTGCAGATCGCCCGCCTGCAGCGTTATGCCACCGATGTCGCGATGGCTGAGAACAAGCAGTTCTATGCGCGCGCCGCTCCGACCGGCAAGACGGTCGCCGTGGTCGGCGCCGGACCGGCCGGGCTTGCCGCCGCCCATCGGCTCGCCCGCCACGGTCACGACGTGACCATCCTCGAGGCGCGCCCGAAAGCCGGCGGTCTCAATGAATACGGCATCGCCGCTTACAAGAGCATCGACAATTTTGCCCAGGCCGAGGTCGACTATGTCATTTCGATCGGCGGCATCGACATCCAGAACGGCAAGGCGCTTGGCCGCGATTACCAGCTGTCGGACCTGACCAGGAATTACGATGCAGTGTTCCTCGGCATGGGGCTTGGCGGCGTCAACGCGCTGCGCGCCGACGGCGAGGACGCGCAAGGCGTCACCAATGCGGTGGAGTTCATTGCCGAGCTTCGCCAGGCCAGCGATCTTGCCAGCCTGCCGGTCGGCCGGCGCGTCGTCGTCATCGGCGGCGGCATGACGGCGATCGACGCGGCGGTGCAATCAAAGCTGCTCGGCGCCGAAGAGGTGACGATCTGCTACCGGCGCGGCCGGGAGCACATGAACGCCTCGGAATTCGAGCAGGACCTGGCCGCAGCCAACGGCGTCATCATCCGTCACTGGTTGCAGCCGAAGCGGGTCATTGCCGAAGGCGGCAAGGTGTCGGGCATCGAACTCGAATATACGGCGATGGAAGGCGAGAAACTCGTCGGCACCGGCGAGCGGCTGACGCTCACCGCCGACCAGGTGTTCAAGGCGATCGGCCAGAGCTTTGTCCCGGCTGCGCTCAACGGCAGCGGCGCCTTGCTGGCGCTGGAAGCCGGCCGCATCAAGGTCGACGCCGAAGGCCGCACCTCGTTGCCAAACGTATGGGCCGGCGGCGACTGCATCTATGGCGGCGACGACCTCACAGTCTCGGCCGTCGCGCAAGGGCGCGACGCGGCCGAATCGATCCACCGGGCACTGACCTCGAACGGGAGGGCATGAGCATGGCAGATATCAGAAACAATTTCGTCGGCATCAAATCGCCGAATCCGTTCTGGCTGGCCTCGGCGCCGCCGACCGACAAGGCCTACAATGTCATCCGCGCCTTTAGGGCGGGCTGGGGCGGCGTTGTCTGGAAGACGCTCGGCGAAGAGGGGCCGCCGGTGGTCAATGTCAACGGCCCGCGCTATGGCGCGATCTGGGGCGCCGATCGCCGCCTGCTCGGCTTGAACAACATCGAACTGATCACCGACCGCGACTTGCAGACCAATCTGCGCGAGATCAAGCAGGTCAAGATGGACTGGCCCGACCGCGCCATCGTCGTCTCGCTGATGGTGCCTTGCGAGGAGCATGCGTGGAAGGCGATCCTGCCGGTGGTCGAGGAGACCGGGGCCGATGGCATCGAGCTCAATTTCGGCTGCCCGCACGGCATGTCGGAACGCGGCATGGGTGCCGCCGTCGGCCAGGTGCCGGAATACATCGAAATGGTGGTGCGCTGGTGCAAGGCCAACACCCCCATGCCTGTGATCACCAAGCTGACGCCGAACATCACCGACATACGAAAGCCGGCGCGCGCCGCCCATGCCGGCGGCACCGACGCGGTGTCGCTGATCAACACCATCAATTCGATCACCGGCGTCAATCTCGACAGTTTCGCACCGGAGCCGACGATCGACGGCAAGGGTTCGCATGGCGGCTATTGCGGCCCGGCGGTGAAGCCGATCGCCATGAACATGGTCGCCGAGATCGCCCGCGATCCGGAAACGCACGGCCTGCCGATCTCCGGTATCGGCGGCATCACCACCTGGCGCGACGCTGCCGAATTCATGGCGCTCGGCGCCGGCAATGTGCAGGTGTGCACGGCGGCGATGACCTATGGCTTCAAGATCGTGCAGGAGATGATCGCCGGCCTGGAAAACTGGATGGACGAGAAGGGCCATGCCTCGCTCGACGACATCGTCGGCCGCGCCACGCCTAACGTCACCGACTGGCAATACCTCAACCTCAATTACGTCGCCAAGGCGCATATCGACCAGGAGGCCTGCATCAAGTGCGGCCGCTGCCACATCGCCTGCGAGGACACTTCGCACCAGGCGATCACCGCAATCGTCGACGGCGTCAGACGTTTCGAGGTGATCGAGGCCGAATGCGTCGGCTGCAACCTGTGCGTCAATGTCTGTCCTGTCGAGAACTGCATCACCATGGAGCCGCTGGCGGCCGGCGTCATCGACCAGCGCACCGGCAGACCGGTGTCGCCGGTCTACGCCAACTGGACGACGCATCCGAACAACCCGATGGCCAAGGTGGCCGCGGAGTAAGTTTCTTCCCGGTCGAAGCGGTTGAATCCTCGAGGTTGGCGCTGCCCCTCATCCGCCTGCCGGCACCTTCTCCCCGTGGACGGGGAGAAGCCCGCTGGCCGCGGCCTAGGCTCTCTATTCTGCAACGCTGGAGATTGGCGAAAACGTCGATGCCGGCGTCTTTCTCCCCGTTTACGGGGAGAAATGCCCGGCAGGGCAATGAGGGGCGGCGCCATCGATCGGATGAAATCGCCGTCAGCGCAGCCATCTATAGTCGAGACTCTTAATTTCCTATTGCGGATAAAAATTATCCACGATAAGATATATCCATGAATTGGGACTCAGAAAAATGAAGCTGGGCGAGGGCGTTGAAGCGGCCATCCACTGCGCCGCCATGCTTGCCGGCGTGGAAGGCGCGGCGACCATGCCGGGTGCTGCCATGGCGGAAGCGTTCGGCCTGTCGCCGAGCTATCTGCTCAAGCATCTCAACGCGCTGACGGCGTCGGGCATCCTGGAATCGGTGCCCGGGCCATCGGGCGGTTTCCGGCTGGCGCGGCCGGCGGAGCGCATAACGCTGCTCGACATCGTGCTCGCCGTGGAAGGGCGCGAACCGGCCTTCCGCTGCGGCGAAATCCGTCAGCGCGGGCCGGCCAGGCTCGATGCCTCCGCCTATGTCAAACCTTGCGGCATCAGCGTCGCGATGCTGAAGGCCGAGCGCGCCTATCGCGTTGCTCTTGCCGAGGCCCGGCTGTCCGACATCGTTGCCGACTATATGAGCGACGCCGATCCCCGTTCAGTCGCCGCCAACTGCGCCTTTGTCGAGCGCCATCAACGACCGCAGAAATCCAGTTCAACCAAGCAAGCGTGAAGGGTAAGAGAATGAAACAGAGGCTGCAATTCTTCGGCGCGGCGCCGGAAATCATGAAAGCGGTATCGGCGCTCAACAAGGCGGTCGACGAGTGCGGGCTCGAGGCAAGCCTGCTGCATCTGGTCAAGCTGCGGGCGTCGCAGATCAATGGCTGTTCGTATTGCGTCGAGATGCATAGCCGCGAGGCGCGCCGAGATGGCGAGACCGAGCAGCGGCTCTATCTCGTCTCCGCCTGGAAGGAATCGCCGCTGTTTTCCGAGCGCGAACGTGCTGCCTTCGCTTGGACCGACGTGGTGACGAAGATCGCCGACGGCGGCGTGCCGGATGATCTCTATGCAAAAACGCTTGGACACTTCTCGGAAGAGGAACTGGTCAAGCTGTCCGTCGCGATCGGCATGATCAACACCTGGAACCGGCTCTGCGTGCCCTTCCACGCCATTCATCCGGTAGCGGCTGCCAAGGCCGCCTGAGCGGACGAAACTGGGTGGGCAGCCTTAACGCCGCGCGTCTCTTTTTGCTTTGGGATCAAGACCATGTTGTTGAATTTTGAGAATGAGATTCTGGTTGCCGCACGCCTGCTGCTTGGCGGCGCCTTTGTCTTTGCCGGCCTGCGCAACATCCAGAATGCAGGCTTCCTGACCCAGCTGATGACGACGCGAGGCGTGCCGCAGGCGCGGCTGATGCTGTGGCTGGGGATCGTCATGCAAATCGTATCCGGAGCGCTGGTGATATCAGGTGTCTGGACCGCTGCCGCGGCTCTGTGCCTGGTGCTGTTCCTGATGGTGGCCACGCCGATGTTCCATAATTTCTGGGATCATCAGGGGTCCGAGCGCGCGTCGCGCATCAACGGCTTTGTCGGCAACGTGGCGCTGACTGGAGGTTTCCTGGCGCTGGCGGCGCAGCCGCTTTGATGGTTCGGTCGGTCGCCTTCGCGGAGGCAGCCACCGTAGCCTCTGGCAAACGGTCTCAATCTGTCAAACCATATTGCTGAAGCTTCAGCCCTTCGGCTTCAGCCCGTCGATGAACAATTGCTCTAAAAACCTTGCAGCGTCCTCGAAGCGGCCGTCGCCGCCTCGGTCGGGGCCGAGCACGGCGCGGACCTGAACGTCGAAATCGGCATAGTGCTGCGTCGTCGCCCAGATCGAGAAGATCAGGTGCCAGGGGTCGGTGGGGGCGATCCTGCCGGCGCGCATCCAGCCTTTGATGACGGCGGCCTTCTCGTCGACCAGCGTCTTCAGCTCGCCTTCCAGCATCGGCATGATGCGCGGCGCGCCCTGCAGGATCTCGTTGGCGAACAGGCGGCTTTCCCTGGGGAAATCGCGCGCCATTTCGAGCTTGCGCCTGATATAGCTGCGCAATTCGGTCAAGGGATCGCCGATGTCGTCGAGTTCGCGCAGCGGCGCCAGCCAGGTGTCCAGAAGCCGCTGCATCAGCGTCTCGTGGATATCCTCCTTGCGGCGGAAATAGTAGAGCAGGTTCGGCTTCGACATGCCGGCGGCTTCGGCGATCTGGTCGATGGTCGAGCCGCGAAAGCCGCTGGTCGAGAACACCTCGAGCGCCGCCTCCAGGATCAGCTCGCGCTTTTCCTGCTGGATGCGGGTGCGGCGAGGGGCCGGAATTTCCATGTCGGCCGTCACCGCGGCATACCATGGCTTGGAGAGCCATCTGGACCAATTCTCTGGACCAGTTTTTCTCCGGCCTGTGGAGCGCGCCTCAGCTGCCGCATTTCCGCTAGTAATCCCTTGACCGCCGACAGGGCGGTGCTAACGTTTGTCCAATCGGTCAAAATTTGCGTAGCACGAAAACGCAGCAGAGACCAAGTGTCGGGAAGACCAAGCGTTAGCCGCACCGAAACAGGTTACAAGGGGAAGTCTTGGTCATGTCCAACCGGCTGAAAGTCACGCCGAACGATCTCAGCGCATTCTGGATGCCGTTCACGGCAAACCGGCAGTTCAAGCAGGCGCCGCGCATGATGGTGTCCGCCAAGGACATGCATTACACGACGAGCGACGGTCGCACGGTTTTAGACGGCACCGCCGGCCTGTGGTGCGTCAATGCCGGCCACTGCCGGCCGAAGATCACCGAGGCGATCCAGAGCCAGGCCGCCGAGCTCGACTATGCGCCGGCGTTCCAGATGGGTCACCCGATCGTCTTCGAATTAGCGAACCGTTTGGTCGACTTGGCGCCGGAGGGCATGGACCACGTGTTCTTCACCAATTCCGGATCGGAATCGGTCGAGACTGCGCTGAAGATGGCGATCGCCTATCACCGCGCCAGAGGCGAGGGCTCGCGCACCCGCCTGATCGGCCGCGAGCGCGGCTATCACGGCGTCAATTTCGGCGGCATCTCGGTCGGCGGCATCGTCACCAACCGCAAGATGTTCGGCACGCTGCTCGGCGGCGTCGACCACATGCCGCACACCCACCTGCCCGAGAAGAATTCGTTCACCAAGGGCGTGCCCGAGTATGGCGCGGAATTGGCCAACGAGTTGGAGCGCATCGTCGCGCTGCACGACGCCTCGACCATCGCGGCCGTCATCGTCGAGCCGGTGGCGGGTTCCACCGGCGTCATCCTGCCGCCGAAGGGCTATCTCGAGAGGCTGCGCGAGATTTGCACCAGGCACGGCATCCTTTTGATCTTCGACGAGGTCATCACCGGCTTCGGCCGTCTCGGCACGCCGTTTGCCGCCGACTATTTCGGCGTCACGCCCGATATCATGACCACCGCCAAGGGTGTCTCCAACGGCGTCATTCCGATGGGCGCGGTGTTCGTCAAGAAGGAAATCCACGACGCCTTCATGACCGGCCCCGAGCATATGATCGAGTTCTTTCACGGCTACACCTATTCGGGCAATCCGATCGCCTGTGCGGCGGCGCTGGGCACGCTCGACACCTATAAGGAAGAGGGCCTGCTGACCCGCGGCCAGGAACTGGCGCCGTATTGGGAAGACGCGCTGCATTCGCTGACGGGCGAGCCGAACGTCATCGACATCAGAAACATCGGCCTGATCGGTGCGATCGAGCTGGCGCCCATCCCCGGCAGTCCGACCAAGCGTGCCTTCTCGGCTTTTGTGAAAGCGTTCGAGCGCGGCGCGCTGATCCGCACCACCGGCGACATCATCGCGCTGTCGCCGCCGCTGATCATCACCAAAGGCCAGATCAACGAATTGATCGACCATGTGCGTGAAGTGCTGAGGGCGGTGGATTGAGAAACGCGGCGCAGCTTTCCCTGGGGGACGCTGCGCAATCGATGAGGTTTTAGAAAATGGCCGCTCCGGGCGAGAATCTGCGAATCAATTCAGACCGTTTGTGGGATTCGATAATGGAGATGGCGAAGATCGGCCCCGGCGTTGCCGGCGGCAACAATCGCCAGACGTTGACCGACGCGGACGGCGAGGGGCGGCAGCTGTTCAAGCGCTGGTGCGAGGCGGCTGGACTTGAAATGGGCCTCGACGAGATGGGCACGATGTTTGCCCGCCGCGAGGGCACCGACCCCGATCTGCCGCCGGTCTATGTCGGCAGCCATCTCGACACCCAGCCGACCGGCGGCAAGTATGACGGCGTGCTCGGCGTTCTTGGCGGCCTTGAGATCGTACGCTCGCTCAACGAGCTCGGCATCAAGACAAAACATCCGATCGTCGTCACCAACTGGACCAACGAGGAAGGCGCGCGCTTTGCGCCGGCGATGATGGCATCCGGCGTGTTCGCCGGCGTCCTCGACCAAGCCGACGTCTACGAACATGTCGACAAGGACGGCAAGAAGTTCGGCGAGGAGCTCGAACGCATCGGCTGGAAAGGCAGCGAGAAAGTCGGTGAGCGCAAGATCCACGCCTTCTTCGAGCTGCATATCGAGCAGGGCCCGATCCTCGAGGACGAGGGCATCGACATCGGCGTCGTCACCCATGGCCAGGGATTGAAATGGCTGCAGGTGACGCTGACCGGCAAGGAGGCGCATACCGGCTCGACGCCGATGCCGAAGCGCCGCAATGCTGGGCTCGGCATGGCGCGGGTGATCGAACTGGTGCACGAGATCGCCATGGACTACCAGCCCGACGCCGTCGGCGCGGTCGGCCACATGGAGGTCTATCCGAACTCGCGCAACATCATCGCCGGCCGCACCATGTTCACCATCGACATCCGCTCACCGGAAAAGGAAGTGCTCGACGCCATGGACGGGCGCATCCGCGAAGGCATCGACACGATCTGCGAAGCGCTCGACATCAAATATCAAATCGACCAGGTCGGCCATTTCGATCCGGTGACTTTCGATCCGGGCTGCGTCAAGGCAGTGCGGGATGCGGCCGAGCGCTTGGGTTATACGCATCGCAACATCGTCTCCGGCGCCGGCCACGACGCCTGCTGGATCAACCGCGTCGCGCCGACGGCAATGGTGATGTGCCCCTGCGTCGACGGGCTCAGCCACAACGAGGCCGAGGAAATCACCAAGGAATGGGCGGCGGCCGGCGCCGATGTGCTGTTCCACGCGGTGGTGGAGACAGCTGTCATCGTGGGGTGAGCTAGAAACCAAGATTCCGAACGTCGCTCACCAAGAAGCGCGAAGAGAACAAGGGAACAAAAAAATGTCCAAAGTCATCAAGAACGGCACCATCGTCACCGCCGATCGAAGCTGGAAGGCCGACGTGCTGTTCAAGCACGGCAAGATCATCGCCATCGGGCCGGACCTGCATGGCGATCACGAGTTCGACGCCACCGGCTGCTACGTGATGCCGGGCGGCATCGATCCGCACACCCATCTCGAAATGCCGTTCATGGGCACCTATTCGGCCGACGATTTCGAGAGCGGCACCCGCGCCGCGCTTGCCGGCGGCACCACCATGGTTGTCGATTTCTGTCTGCCGGCGCCGCAGCAGTCGCTGCTCGAGGCCTTGCAGATGTGGGACAACAAGACCTCGAAAGCCTCCTGCGACTATTCCTTCCACATGGCGATCACCTGGTGGGGCAAGCAGGTGTTCGACGAGATGGCCACCGTCGTCGACAAGGGCATCACCTCGTTCAAGCACTTCATGGCCTACAAGGGCGCGCTGATGGTCGACGACGACGAGATGTATTCGTCGTTCCAGCGCTGCGCCGACCTTGGCGCGCTGCCGCTGGTCCATGCCGAGAATGGCGACGTGGTGGCGGCGCTGTCGCAGAAGCTGCTGGCCGCCGGCAATAACGGCCCCGAAGGGCACGCTTATTCGCGGCCGCCGGAAGTGGAAGGCGAGGCGACCAACCGCGCCATCATGATCGCCGACATGGCCGGCGTGCCGCTCTATGTCGTGCATGTCTCCTGCGAGCAGGCGCACGAAGCCATTCGCCGGGCGCGGCAGAAGGGCATGCGGGTGTTCGGCGAGCCGCTGATCCAGCATCTGACGCTCGACGAGAGCGAATATTTCAACAAGGACTGGGACCATGCGGCGCGCCGCGTGATGAGCCCGCCGTTCCGCAACAAACTGCACCAGGATTCGCTGTGGGCCGGCCTGCAGGCCGGATCGCTGCAAGTGGTGGCGACCGACCATTGCGCCTTCACCACCAGCCAGAAGCGCAACGGTGTCGGCGATTTCACCAAGATCCCGAACGGCACCGGCGGGCTTGAGGACCGCTTGCCGGTGCTGTGGACGACGGGCGTCAACACCGGCCGGCTCACGATGAACGAATTCGTCGCGGTGACCTCGACCAACATCGCCAAAATCCTCAACATGTATCCGAAGAAGGGCGCCATCGTCGAAGGCGCCGACGCCGACATCCTCGTCTGGGACCCGAAGCGCAAGAAGACGATCACCTCCAAGAAGCAGCAGTCGGTGATCGACTACAACGTCTTCGAAGGTTTCGAGGTGACCGGCCTGCCGCGCTTCGTCTTTTCGCGCGGCGAATTGTCGATCCAGGAGAACGAGGTCAAGGCGAAGCCCGGCCATGGCGAGTTCGTCGCTCGCGAGCCGAATGCCGCGGTCAACCGGGCGCTGTCGACCTGGAAGGAAATTTCCGCGCCGCGCAAGGTGGAACGGTCAGGTATTCCGGCGACCGGGGTGTGAGCTTGCGCGGGTTTGTCGACGTCGGCGCCGCCCCTCATGGGCAGCGCAAACCTGAAGCGATTGCACTGAAGCCGGCCTCAGGCGACCAGCCCATCCAGTTGCGGCAGCAGCACGACGCTTTCCTGTTCGTTGGGATCGGTGCGGGCGATGACCGCCGAGGCCGGGCTGTCGCTCAGATTGGCCGGCAAATGCGGCACGCCGGCGGGAATGTAGAAGAGGTCGCCGGCCTTGGCCACGGTCTGCTGCTCGAGCCGGTCGCCATACCAGGTATGGACCTCGCCGGAGAGCACATAGATCGCCGTCTCATGGCTTTCGTGCATATGCGCCTTGGCGCGGGCACCGGGCGGCATGGTGAGCAGGTGCATGCAGATGCCGGTAGAGCCGACCGTCTCGGCGGCGATGCCGGTGAAATAACTCAATCCCTGCTTGCCTTCATAAGAGCCTTCGGGGCGGATAAGATGGCAGGTGGGTTTGGACGACATCGGGCAAACTCTCGATCGAGTGGGACAAGATAAGTGGAAAGCAGCATTTTGGCAAAAGCAACGGGAGTGCGGCCGGCGCGGCGGCGGTGCGAAAAGCCAGGCGGCCTATGACCGGACAGTCGCCAGCCGTCGTTTCGGCAAGCAAGCTCGGCCTCACCTTCCAGACCAGCGACGGTCCGGTGCAGGCGCTGTCGGATGTCGACCTGACCATCGGCAAGGGCGAATTCGTCTCCTTCATCGGGCCGTCCGGCTGCGGCAAGACGACCTTGCTGCGGGTGATCGCCGATCTCGAGAAACCGACATCGGGACGCATCTCCGTCAATGGCGTGACGCCGGAGCAGGCGCGCGAAAACCGCGCCTATGGCTATGTCTTCCAGGCGGCCGCACTTTATCCGTGGCGCACGATCGAGCGCAATGTGGCGCTGCCCCTGGAGATCATGGGCCTGTCGAAGGCAGAGCAGGCGGCGCGCATCAAGCGCACGCTTGATCTCGTCAATCTGTCCGGCTTCGAGCAGAAATACCCGTGGCAGCTTTCCGGCGGCATGCAGCAGCGCGCCTCGATCGCGCGGGCGCTAGCCTTCGATGCCGATCTTCTGTTGATGGACGAGCCGTTCGGCGCGCTGGACGAGATCGTGCGCGACCACCTCAACGAACAGCTGCTGGAGCTTTGGGATCGGACCAACAAGACGATCTGCTTCGTCACCCATTCCATTCCCGAGGCGGTCTACCTGTCGACGCGGATCATCGTCATGTCGCCGCGCCCAGGCCGCGTCAGCGACGTCATCGAATCGACGCTGCCGAAAAAGCGGCCGCTCGACATTCGCGAGACGCCGGAGTTTTTGGCGATCGCCGCGCGGGTGCGCGACGGGCTCAGGGCAGGGCACAGCTATGAGGATTGAGCGGGATGGGCTCCCTCCTCTCCCCGACGGGGCCAGCGGGCCCAACCACGCCTTCGTCATCCTAGGGCGGAGCAAGGAGCGACGCGGTGCAGGGCAGGGCACAGCTATGAGGATTGAGCGGGATGAGCTCCCTCCTCTCCCCGACGGGGAGAGGGTGGCCGGAGCGAAGCGGAGGTCGGGTGAGGGGGCGGCGCCGACAGATCCGACGAAAAGAAATGCCGGGGCAACCGCTCGCGCTCGAAAGCTGCGGGTCGACGAAACCGAGGCTGAGTACCGACTTTGGGGGGAACTGAGAGGACGTCATCTCAACGGCTACAAATTTGTGAGGCAAGTGCCGCTTGGACCTTTCATCGCGGATTTCGTTTGTCGCGAGAAGGGTCTGATTGTCGAACTCGATGGTAGCCAGCATGCGGATTCACCAACCGACCCCGCCAGGACGGCCTGGTTGAATGGCCATGGTTATTCCGTTCTTCGGTTCTGGAACCATGAAGTTCTGGCCGAACGTCGAGCGGTCCTTGATACGATCTTGGCTTGCCTCGACGGAAAGATTTCTACCCCCTCACCCGGCCTCCGCTTCGCTCCGGCCACCCTCTCCCCGTTGGGGAGAGGAGGGGAGCTTCGCTGATGGACTCCTTTCGCGACAAGATCGTTCCGGTGACCTCGATCCTCGCAGGCGTGGTGGTCGTCTGGTATGTTTTCGCCGTCATCCTCAACGCGCCGTTCCAGCGCGATCTCGACCGCCGTGCCGGCGAGACGCCGGGGATCGTGGAGTTCATCGGCAAGACGATGGCGCAGCCCAAGCCGACACTGCCGGCGCCGCATCAGGTGGCGGTGAATTTCTTCGAGAACACGTTTCTGCGCAAGGTCACCAGCAATCGCAGCCTTGTCTACAATGCCTGGGTGACGCTGTCCTCGACGCTGCTCGGCTTCGCTTTCGGCACGGCGCTCGGCATCCTGATTGCCGTCGGCATCGTCCATGTGGCGACGCTCGACCGCAGCCTGATGCCGTGGATCATCGCCTCGCAGACCATTCCGATCCTGGCGGTGGCGCCGATGATCATCGTCGTGCTGGCGGCGATCGGCGTTACCGGCCTGATCCCGAAGGCGCTGATCTCGACCTATCTGTCGTTCTTCCCGGTGGCGGTCGGCATGGTCAAGGGGCTGCGTTCGCCCGAACTCACCCATCTCGACCTGATGCACACCTACAATGCCAGCCCCTCGCAGACCTTCTGGAAGTTGCGGGTGCCGGCATCGGTGCCGTTCCTGTTCACCTCGATGAAGGTGGCGGTCGCCGCCAGCCTGGTCGGCGCCATCGTCGGTGAACTGCCGACCGGTGCCGTCGCCGGCATCGGCGCCAAGCTGCTCGCCGGCGCCTATTACAGTCAGACCATCGACATCTGGTCGGCGCTGGTGGCCGGCTCGGTGGTGGCGGCCTTGCTGGTGATGGTGGTCGGCATTGCCGGGCGCCTCGTCGACCGCGCCATGGGCGGGAGGCCGGCATGAGTTCCCTCCTGAGCCTTTCGTCGATCACCCCCCGCTCGTGGCAAGGGTATGCCGCGCTTGTCCTTCTTGCCGGCGCGCTGCTTCTTTGGCCGCTTGTCGATGCGGCGCTCGGCTATGGTGTCGGTACCGCGGCTTTGATTTTTTTGTTGCTGCTCCTGGCAATCGAGGCCGATAATTTCCCGCCGGCAGTCGGGGTGGTGTTGCTCTTCCTTGGCGCGCATGGCGCGGCGTGGCTATTGCTCGCCGGCATAACCGGCAACGAAGGCACCGCTCGCGCGTCGTTCTATCTGCTGCTCGCCGCGGCATGGCTTCTGGCCTGGCGTTGCGTGACGGTGCTGTCAGCGCTTCGCCCGGCCTCGCGCTGGGCGGCGACCGCTTTGCGGCTGATCATCCCGGCGATCTTCGGCGCCTGGATCCTGATCATCTGGGAGGCGGTGACGCGCGGCGCCGGCATTCCTTTCATCCTGCTGCCGCCGCCAAGCGCCATCGGCGTGCGCATCGCCAATTCGCTGCCGGTGCTGGCCGCCGACGTGCGGCAGACCATCTTCAAGGCGGTGATCTTCGGCTATATTGTCGGTAGCGGCGCCGGCATCCTTGCTGCCATCGCGGCCGACCGCGTGCCGTTCCTGCGCCGCGGCTTGCTGCCGATCGGCAATATGGTGTCGGCGCTGCCGATCATCGGCGTGGCGCCGATCATGGTCATGTGGTTCGGCTTCGACTGGCAGTCGAAGGCCGCCGTCGTCATCATCATGACCTTCTTCCCGATGCTGGTGAACACGGTCGCCGGGCTTGCTGCCTCCGGCCATATGGAACGCGATCTGATGCGCACCTATGCGTCGAGCTACTGGCAGACGCTGTTCAAGCTGCGGCTGCCGGCGGCAGCCCCCTTCATCTTCAACGCGCTGAAGATCAATTCGACGCTGGCACTGATCGGCGCCATCGTCGCGGAGTTCTTCGGCACGCCGGTGGTCGGCATGGGATTCCGGATTTCGACCGAAGTCGGGCGGATGAATATCGACATGGTCTGGGCCGAAATCGCAGTTGCAGCACTTGCTGGTTCGGTCTTTTATGGCGTGGTCGCTCTTTTCGAGAGAGCAGTCACGTTTTGGCATCCCTCCGTCCGTGGTGGATAGGGCGGTGGCGGGTTTGGAATCAGGGGTTGGATTGAAGGTCCTGGTCCTAAAAGGGTGAACACTTAACTCCAGAGGGTAAAAGCATGAAAAGACTTGTTGTTTCGATGCTGGCCGGCGCGATGTCGCTTGCCGCGTTCCAGGCGATGGCCGCAGACAAGGTGACGCTGCAGCTGAAATGGGTCACGCAGGCCCAGTTCGCCGGCTACTACGTCGCCAAGGACAAGGGTTTTTATGAGGCCGAGGGCCTCGACGTCGAGATCAAGCCGGGCGGCCCCGATATCGCGCCCGAGCAGGTGATCGCCGGCGGCGGCGCCGACGTCATCGTCGACTGGATGGGCGGCGCGCTGGCAGCCCGCGAAAAGGGCGTGCCGCTGGTCAATATCGCCCAACCGTTCAAGAAGGCCGGCATGCAGCTGGTCTGCCCGAAGGACGGCCCGGTCAAGACCGAAGCCGACTTCAAGGGCCATACGCTCGGCGTCTGGTTCTTCGGCAACGAGTATCCGTTCTACGCCTGGATGAACAAGCTCGGCTTGAAGACCGACGGCGGCCCGGATGGCGTCACCGTGCTGAAGCAGAGTTTCGACGTGCAGCCGCTGATCCAGAAGCAGGCGGATTGTATTTCGGTCATGACCTACAACGAATACTGGCAGCTCATCGATGCCGGCTACAAGCCGGAAGAGTTGATCGTGTTCAACTACTCGGCCATGGGCAACGACCTGCTTGAGGACGGTCTCTACGCCTTGGAGGACAAGCTCAAGGATCCGGCCTTCGAGGACAAGATGGTGCGTTTCGTGCGCGCCTCGATGAAGGGCTGGAAATACGCCGTCGACAATTCCGACGAGGCGGCCGGCATCGTCATGGACAATGGCGGCCAGGACGAGAACCACCAGAAGCGCATGATGGGCGAAGTCGCCAAGCTGATCGACAATGCCGACGGCAAGCTCGACCCGGCGACCTACGCGCGCACCGCCAAGGCGCTGCTCGACCAGAAGATCATCACCAAGGAGCCGACCGGCGCCTACACGACCGCCATCACCGACAAGGCCATCAAGTAAAGGGCCATCAACCGGGGCCTCTGGGGCCCGCAATTCGAAAAAAAGGGGACGGGCGACCGCCCCCTTTTTTGGCATGTAAAATAGCCGTTACCGGTGGAAACATCCGCTCGCCACGACCGTTGTTCCAGTGCATCCTGCTTCAGCGGATGTCATCGCCACAACGGAGAATTCCATGCGCATGCAATCCTTCTCGCCGATGCTTTCGGCGCTCGCCGTTTCGGCTCCCTTCCTGTGCGCTTCACCGGCCTTGGCCGACATGATGAAGATGAAGGCGACGCTCGATGGCGCTCAGCAGAATCCAGCCGTCACCACGGAGGGCAAAGGCGAGGCCACTCTCGGCTTCAACACCGACACGAAACAGCTCACCTGGAACGTGATGTTTTCAGGTCTCAGTGGACCGGCGACGGCCGGACATATTCACGGTCCGGCAGCAAAGGGTGAAAATGCCGACGTCGTCGTCCCGTTCAAGGGCGCTCCGAAAAGCCCGTTCAAGGGGGCGGCGATCCTGACCGACGCGCAGGCTGCCGACCTGATGGCCGGCAAATATTATATCAACCTTCATACGGAGGCCCACAAGGACGGCGAGATCCGCGGGCAGATCGAGAAGGCGGCGACGATGTAGCGCAACGTCGGCCCGGCGAAGCGCTGCACTAGCCTGTCGAAGTTTGCGGGACAGCGCCGCGAAGAAATTCGGCCTATGCCTCTGGCGCTCACGACCTGTCCCGTATCTGGGTCATCGTCCGGGTCGGCGTGATCGCCTCGGGGTCGAGCCTGATCTCGACGATCGACGGCTTGCCGCTGGCACGGGCGCGTTCGAAGGCCGGCGCGAAGTCGGCCGTCTTCTCGACGGTTTCGCCATGGCCGCCATAGGCGCGGGCGAGCGCCGCGAAGTCGGGATTCTTCAGGTCGGTGGCGACGACGCGGCCGGGATACTCGCGCTCCTGATGCATGCGGATGGTGCCGTAGATGCCATTGTTGACGACGACGACGATGATCGGCAGATCGTACTGCACGGCGGTGGCGAATTCCTGGCCGTTCATCAGGAAGCAGCCGTCGCCGGCGAAGGCGATCACGTCGCGCTCGGGAAACAATTCCTTGGCGGCGACCGCTGCCGGCGTGCCGTAGCCCATCGAGCCGGAGGTCGGTGCTGCCTGCGTGGCAAAGCGCCGAGAACGGTGGAAGCGGTGCACCCAGGTGGCGTAGTTGCCGGCGCCGTTGGTGAGGATCGCATCGTCGGGCAGCATTTTTTCGAGATAGTTCATGATCGGCCCCATCTGGACGGCGCCGGGGCCGCTTTCGGGCGGTGTCGACCAGTCGAGATAGGCGGCGTGCAGCTTCGGTGTTTCATCCGCCCAGACCGGCGTGGCGGCCGGCTTGCGCCCGGCAAAGGCCTCGACGAAGGCGGACGGCGAGGCGTTGATCGCCAGCGTCGGCCGATAGACACGGCCGAGCTCGCCGGCGTCGGCATGGACATGGACCAGCGTCTGGTCGGGATAGGGGCTTTTGAGCAGCGTGTAGTCGGAGGACGGCATCTCGCCCATGCGGCCGCCGATCAGCAGCACGAGGTCGGCCTGCTTGATGGCGGTCGCCAGCTTCGGGTTGATGCCGATGCCGACATCGCCGGCATAGTTGGGGTGGAGATGATCGAACAGCATCTGGCGGCGGAAGGAGCAGCCGACCGGCAGCGACCAGGCTTCGGCGATCGTCCGCATCCGCGCGACGGCCGCCGCATCCCAGCGCGTGCCGCCGAGGATGACGAAGGGGCGTTTTGCCTTGCCGAGAAGCTTTTCCAGAGCATCGAGCTCGGCCTCGCCCGGCCGCGTTTCGACCGGCGTATGGGGCAGGGCTGCTGGCGCCTCGGCCAAGCTGGTCAGCATGTCTTCCGGCAGCGAGATGACGACCGGGCCGGGACGGCCGGATGTCGCCACCGCGAAGGCGCGGGTGACGAATTCGGGAATGCGCGCGGCGTCGTCGATCTCGACCACCCATTTGGCGATGTCGCCGAAGAACCTGACGTAGTCGACCTCTTGAAAAGCCTCGCGCTGCTTGGCGTGGCTGGCGACCTGGCCGATGAACAGGATGACGGGCACCGAATCCTGCATGGCGATGTGAATGCCGGCCGAGGCGTTGGTGGCGCCGGGGCCGCGGGTGACGAAGCAGATGCCTGGCTTGCCGGTCAGGCGGCCATGGCAGTCGGCCATCATCGCGGCGCCGCCTTCCTGGCGGCAGACGATGGTGCGGATCGGCGAGTCGTGCAGCGCGTCAAGCACCGCAAGGTAGGATTCGCCGGGCACGCAATAGATACGGTCCGTTCCGTTGGCTTCGAGCGCATCGACAATCAGTTGTCCGCCGGTCTTCATTTTCCTGACCTCTCCAGTTCGGCAAGGATTTCTTCGGTGTGTTCGCCGAGACGCGGCGAGGGCTGCTCATAGACCAGCGGCGTGCCCGACATGATCATCGGCGCGCGCACCGAGGGCAACAGATTGCCATGGCCGTCGTCGAGGTCGAGCCGCATGCCGCGCGCGATGGTCTGCGGGTCGGCGAACATCTCGCCGATCGTGTTGATCGGGCTGGCAGGCACGCCTGCCGCCTCCAGCCTGGCCAGCAGCGGATCGCGATCGAAGGTTTTCAGCGCCTCGATTATATGCTCGCGCAGCTTGGCCCGGTTGGCGACCCGGGCGGGATTGGTGGCGAAATCGGGGTTCGATGGCAGGTTGTCCAACCCGACGGCGGCGCAGAATTTGGCAAACTGGCCGTCATTGCCGATGGCAAGGATGATGTGGCCGTCCTTCACCGGCACCACTTCGTAGGGCGCGATGTTCATATGCGCGTTGCCCATCTGCACCGGCGATTTTCCCGAGACCAGATAGTTGAGGTTCTGGTTGCCGAGCGCCGAGATCTGGCTGTCGTAGAGCGCCATGTCGATATGCTGGCCTTCGCCGGTCTTCTCGGCATGGCGAAGTGCGGCCTGGATGGCGATCACCGAATAGAGGCCGGTGAAAATGTCTGAAATGGCGACACCGGCCTTTTGCGGCTCGCGGCCGGCCTCGCCGGTGATCGACATCATGCCGGCCATGCCCTGGATGATGAAGTCATAGCCGGCGCGTGGCGCATACGGCCCGTCCTGGCCGAAGCCGGTGATCGAGCAATAGATCAACCGCGGGTTGATTTTGCGCAAGCTGTCATGGTCGAGGCCGTATTTCTTCAGCCCGCCGAGCTTGAAGTTTTCGATCAACACGTCCGATGTCGCAGCCAGCCGGCGCACTGTCTCGGCGCCTTCGGGCGTCGAGAAATCGATGGCGATGGAGCGCTTGCCGCGATTGCAGGAATGGTAGTAGGCGGCCGAGAGGTTTTCGCCGTCATGGCTCATGACGAAGGGCGGACCCCATTTGCGGGTATCGTCGCCGCCATCAGGGCTCTCGACCTTGATCACGTCGGCGCCGAGATCGGCAAGCAATTGCCCCGCCCACGGCCCGGCCAGGATGCGGGCGAGTTCGATTACGCGGATGCCTTTCAGCGGAGGCTCGGTCATGGATCACCGTGGTTGATCGAAAGCGCAGGCTCTGGTTTTCTTTTTATGCATGTCGTTATCCCAAAACCGCTGCGCACTTTTGGGCAACATGCACTATCAATCCCGCGTGCCGAAGTCACGGTTCTTGCAATGGGCCAACCGGACCGTGCCAATCTCGGTCAGGCTTGTTTCAGCACGCTGTCGGCCCATGCGGCGAAATCGTCCATGATGATATTTCGATTCACCTCGTTCAGGCTTTCGTGGCGGGTCTCGGCGTAAACCTTTGAAACGAGATTCGAAAAGCCCATCCTGTGCAGGCGCCCAGCGAGATGGCTGACCGCCTTGCCACCGCCGGTGGCGGGATCCTTTTCGCCGCCGACCAGGCAGATCGGCAGGGTCTTGCGGATGCCGGAAAATTTGGTGTCGTCGGCGCCGTCGAAGACAAAGCCGAACAGGTCACGCCACATCGACACCGACGCATCCCAGCCGCACAGCGGATCGGCGATGTATTTGTCGACTTCGGCCGCGTCGCGCGACAGCCAGTCGAACGGCGTGCGGTGATCGGGGACGGCTTTGCCCCAGGCCTGGAAGGTCAGTCTCGGCAGCAGGCGCGACGGCATGTCGGAGCCGAGCCGGAATTTTTCCCAGGCCAGGATGATTTGCGCGGCACGGCCGGCGAGCCCGGCGGATAAATTGGCGTTCCAGATGGCCGCGGCGTGCAGCCGGTTCGAATTATGAAGCATGAAATTCAGCGCGACGAGACCGCCCATGGAATGGCCGAAGACGATGACCGGCAGGCCGGGATGGTCGCCGGCGATCAGGTCGTGCACCGCCGCGACATCGGCGATGACCTTGGCGCCGCGATCCACTTTGGCGAATGTGCCGAGCGGAGCGTCTGGCGCCTTGGTGGCGCCATGGCCGCGATGGTCATGGGCATAGACGTGGAAGCCGCACTCGCCCAGAAAGGTAGCGAAGCGGACATAGCGCGCGGCATGTTCGGCCAGTCCGTGATTGATCTGGACAACCGCACGCGGGCGGCCCTCGGCGCGTTTCACGTAAAGGTTGAGCTCGGCGCCGGTCGGCGATCGCAGCACGCGCTGCTGGCTGAATGACATTATCGATTCGTCTCCAACGCGACCTTTTCCGCCTGGAGATTTGTGTGCGCCGACGCCGGTTTTGCGTCAATCCGTTGGCGGTGTTTTGCAGCGCTGTTCTTGCGTCGCAACGCGGGTATCGCAATTCTGACATGGAGAATTTGCTACCCAGAGAGCGGCAGTCTGTTGCCCAGCATTATTCAACCGGAGAGTACCCATGCGTACGCTGACAGGTCTTGTTTTTGGATCGGCGCTTGCCGCCGCGTCGCTGACGGGTGCTGTGCGGGCCGAGGTCAAGATGAGCGGCTCTTTCGTCGCCGACGCCATCTGTCCAGCCACCCAGGCCATCAGGAGCGGCAAGAACCCGGGCAATATCGCGACCGATGCGGGACAGAGCTACGAGCTGCTGGCTGGCAACAAGGATGCTCCCACGCACTATCTGATCCGCGTGCCCGGGGCCGATCCGGAGCGCCGCTGGGTGAAGGTCGATTGCGGCCATGTTTCGGGCGGCAGCGCGTCCGGGGAATCGGCAGCACCGGTGCCGGCCGACCAGGAGAAGCCTGCTGAGCCGGCTTCGCGAAAGCCCGAATATGTCCTCGCGCTGAGCTGGCAGCCGGCGTTTTGCGAAACCAGGCCCGGCAAGACCGAATGCAAGGCGCAGACCGCGGCCGGTTTTGAGGCAACGCATTTCGCCTTGCACGGGCTGTGGCCGCAGCCGAACGGAAATTTCTATTGCCAGGTGGCAGCGGCCGACAAGGCGAACGACAATCCGGCGCACTGGCAGGACCTGCCGCCGGTCAAGCTCGAGCCGAACACCCGGTCGGAGCTCGATCGGGTCATGCCAGGCACCGCATCCGCTCTCGACAGGCATGAGTGGATCAAGCATGGCACCTGTTACGGCAAGAGCCAGCAGGCGTATTTTTCCGATGCGCTGAACTTGACGCGCGCGGTGAATGCGTCATCGGTGCGTGATCTTTTCACGCAGAAAATTGGCCGGGATCTGACCTCTGGCCAGATCCGCGCCGCCTTCGACAGTGCCTTTGGTCCCGGCGCCGGCGAGCGGGTTCGCGTCTCCTGCGTGAACGATCCTTCGAGCGGCAGGCGGCTGATCGGCGAACTGACGCTCGGCCTGACCGGCCCAATCGGTCCGAACTCTTCGCTCAGTGAGCTGCTGCTGGCCTCAGTGCCGACGAACAATGCCGGCTGTCCGAAAGGCATCGTCGATCCGATCGAGTTCCAGTGACACTGGATGCCTATGCGCCGATGCCGATCGCGCCCGTCTCGGCCGGAAGACAAATCCGAAATGCCAAAACAGTTTGCCGTTCGGCGCGGCATCGCCTACATAGCGCGCAACTTCCATTCAATCCGACATTCCAGTCGACTTTTCAGGGAAAGCGCGCGTGGCACGCCAGTTCATCTATCACATGGCCGGCCTCAACAAGGCCTACGGCACCAAGAAGGTGCTCGAGAATATCCACCTCTCCTTCTACCCGGACGCCAAGATCGGCATCCTCGGGCCGAACGGCGCCGGCAAGTCGACCATCCTCAAGATCATGGCCGGCATCGACAAGGAGTGGAGCGGCGAGGCGTGGCTGGCCGAAGGCGCCACCGTCGGTTACCTGGCGCAGGAGCCGGCGCTCGATGCGAGCAAGACCGTGTTCGAGAACGTCATGGAAGGCGTCGCCGCCAAGACCGCGATCATCGAACGCTACAACGAATTAATGATGAACTATTCCGACGAGACGGCCGACGAGTCGGCCAAGCTCCAGGACGAGATGGACCGGCTCAACCTGTGGGATCTCGAACAGCAGGTCGAGATGGCGATGGAAGCGCTGGGCTGCCCGCCCAAGGAAGCCGACGTCACCAAGCTGTCGGGCGGCGAGCGCCGCCGCGTGGCACTGTGCCAACTGCTGCTGCGCCAGCCCGACCTCCTGCTGCTCGACGAGCCGACCAACCATCTCGACGCCGAGACGACGGCGTGGCTGGAAAAGCATCTGCGCGCCTATCCCGGCGCGGTGATGATCATCACCCACGATCGCTACTTCCTCGACAATGTCACCGGCTGGATCCTCGAGCTCGATCGCGGCCGCGGCATTCCCTATGAGGGCAACTACACCAAATATCTCGAAGCCAAGGCCAAGCGGCTCAAGCAGGAGGGCCGCGAGGACGATGCGCGCCAGCGGGCGATCGGCCGCGAGCGCGAGTGGATCCAGTCCAGCCCCAAGGCACGGCAGACCAAGTCGAAAGCGCGCATCCAGGCGTTCCAGGATCTGCTGGATGCGGCCGACAAGCGGCGTCCGAGCGACACCCAGATCGTCATTCCGCATGGCGAGCGGCTCGGCAATGTGGTGATCGAGGTCGAGGACCTGTCGAAGGGCTTTGGCGATACGCTGCTGATCGACGACCTCGACTTCAAACTGCCGCCCGGCGGCATCGTCGGCGTCATCGGCCCGAACGGCGCCGGCAAGACGACGCTGTTCCGCATGATCACCGGCCAGGAAAAGCCGGATGCCGGCACGATCCGCGTCGGCGAGACGGTCAAGCTCGGTTACGTCGACCAGAGCCGCGATGCGCTCGACCCGGCCAAGACCGTGTGGGAAGAAATCTCGGGCGGCGCCGAAGTGGTCAAGCTCGGCAAGTTCGAGGCCAACACCCGCGCCTATTGCGCCTCGTTCAATTTCCGCGGCGGCGATCAGCAGCAGAAGGTCGGCAATCTGTCCGGCGGCCAGCGCAACCGCGTCCATCTGGCCAAGATGCTGAAGACCGGCGGCAATGTGCTGCTGCTCGACGAACCCACCAACGATCTCGATACCGAAACGCTGGCGGCGCTCGAAGACGCGCTGGAAAACTTCGCCGGCTGCGCCGTCATCATCTCGCACGACCGCATGTTCCTCGATCGGCTGGCGACGCACATTCTTGCCTTTGAGGGCGACAGCCATGTCGAGTGGTTCGAGGGCAATTTCGAGGATTACGAGCAGGACAAGATCCGCCGGCTCGGCCCCGACGCCATCAACCCGCACCGCATGACGTACAAGAGGTTGACGCGATAGGGGTTTTAGGGCGGCGCATTCTCAAATGATCTGAGGAGCTGAAATGGCAGACTGGTCCGCCGCCCAATATCTCAAATTCGAGGACGAGCGCACGCGTCCGGCGCGCGATCTCGTTGCGCAGGTGCCGATGGCGGCGCCGCGCCGGGTCGTCGACATCGGCTGCGGGCCGGGCAATTCGACGCAATTGCTGGTCGAACGCTGGCCGAGCGCTGAGGTCAGCGGTTTGGACACCTCGCCCGACATGATCGAGAAGGCGAAGGCACGTCTGCCGGATGTGGCTTTCGAACTGGCGGATGCGGCGGCGTGGCAGCCCGAAGAGCCGGTCGACGTGATCTTCGCCAATGCGGTGTTCCAGTGGCTGCCCGAGCATCCGGCGATCTTCCAGCGGCTGATGGGATTTTTGGCGCCAGGCGGCGCGCTTGCCGTGCAGATGCCCGACAATATGGGCGAGCCGTCGCACCGGCTGATGCGCGAGACGGCGGCCGAAATGCCGTTTGCCGAAAAGCTCGAGGGTGCTGCTCGCGGGCCGCTGCCGCCGGTGTCGTTCTATTACGATCTTTTGTCGCCGCTCTCCGACCGGCTCGACATCTGGCACACCGCCTACAATCATCCGCTGGCCGATGCCGGGGCGATCGTCGAGTGGCTGAAGTCGACGGGGCTGAAGCCGTTCCTCGATCCGCTCGACGCGGACGAGCGACGGTTTTTTCTCACGCGCTACACCGCTGGGATAACCGAAGCCTATCCGAAGACGGCGAACGGCAAGGTGCTGCTGCGTTTCCCGCGCCTTTTCATCGTCGCACGGCGCGCTGCCTAGAAACGATTGGCCGCATCGAGACGCACTGCCTGGCTGCGCTTGATTCGGTTTCGCCACAATGCGCATTTCAGCCACGCAAGGTTGTGGTCTTTTGCCTCAGGCCCTTGATTTAAGCCGGCTTAAACTAGCTTGATGCGAATAATGTTGCGCCGAGCTCTCGCGGCGCCCACATCAAGCCGTAGCGCCTGCGCATGGGGACGAACTGAAAATGCATCGCGTCATCATCAGCGGCATCGGCGCTGAAATCCCCGGGCCTTCGATCACCAATGAGGAATTGGTCGACAGCTTCAATGCCTGGGTCGAGATGGAGAATGTCCGCCGCCAGGCTTCGGGCGAGACGCTGCTGCAGAAGTCGGACAGCGCCTTCATCGTCCATGCTTCGGGCGTGCAGACGCGCCATGTGATCGAGCGGGAAGGCATTCTCGACCCGACCCGCATGGCGCCGCGCATTCCGGCGCGGCCGGACGACGCGCTGTCGCTGGAAGCCGAGTTCGGCATCGCATCGGCCAGGAAAGCGCTCGACCATGCCGGCCTGGAGCCACCTGATGTCGACCTGGTGATCTGCTCGGCCTCGCATCACCAGCGGCCCTATCCGGCGATCGCCATCGAGATGCAGCAGGCGATGGGCACGAAGGGCGCCGGTTTCGACATGGGCCTTGGCTGCTCGTCGGCGGCGGCGGCGTTGCATATTGCGGTCAATCTGGTGCGGGCAGGCGCACACAGGCGCGTGCTGGTGACGACGCCCGAGATCATCACCGGCCATCTCAACTTCCGCGACAGGCAGACGCATTTCATCTTCGGCGACGCTTCGGTCTCGATGGTCGTCGAGGGGCTTGCCCAGGGCGACAAGCGGCCGGGACGCTTCGAGGTGCTCGACACCCGGACCTGGACGCAGATGTCCAACAACATCCGCACCAATCTCGGCTACTACACGCGCACCGCCCAGGACGATCCGTATATGATCAACCTGGAAGGCAACCTGATCAAGCAGGTCGGCAACAAGGTGTTCAAGGAAGTCACCGTCGCCGGGCACAAGTTCATCGTCGAGTTCCTGGCCGAGCATGGGCTGACGCCGCAAGCGATCCGGCGCTTCTGGCTGCATCAGGCCAATGCACGGATGAACGCCATGATCCTGAAGCTGTCGTTCGGCCACGAGGTCGACCATGACCGCGCGCCGATGGTGCTGGAGCGCCTCGGCAACACCGCCGGCGCCGGTGCGGTCGTCGCCTTGTCGGAAAACCACGCCGACATGAACGCCGGCGACTATGGCCTGCTCTGCGCCTTCGGCGCCGGCTATTCGATCGGCGGGGCGCTGTTGCGCATGCTCTGATTGGCGCGAACGGCACCGGCATTGGAAGGCGCCGGTGTAATCGCATCAGCCTGCTTGACTGGAGCATCAGTGCTTTAGGCTGGACCTGATGAACTCACTGCGGCTAATTGCTTGGCATCACGCACGGAGCGAAGCCTATGCTGGACCTCTTCCCCGAGACGGTAAACCCGGTCGAAATCATCCCGGCGCGGAAACTTGTCGCGCGGGTGGCCGCGCTTTACGTCGCGCCATCGGATCATTTCGAGACACGCGCGGTGGATGAATTGCGGCTTGGCTTCGACGGCATCGACGGCGATTTCCACGCCGGCGCGACGCGGCGCTCCGGCGGGCGCGAGCCCTGGTATCCGCGCGGCACCGAGATGCGCAACGAGCGCCAGCTGTCGATCGTGGCCGCGGACGAGCTGGCGATCGTGGCAGGGCGGATGGCCATCGCCGAGATCAAGCCGGAGTGGATCGGCGCCAATCTGTTGATCGAAGGCCTGCCGCATCTCTCGATGCTGCCGTCCGGCACGCTGCTGTTCTTTAAAGGAGGCGTCACCGTCAAGGTCGACGCGCAGAACGGACCTTGCCGCATCGCCGGGCGATCGGTCGCCGAGAATGCCGGAATGGCCGACCACGAGGCCGGCGCATTGCTGTTCCCGAAGGCGGCAAAGCGGCTGCGCGGCCTCGTCGCCTGGGTGGAAAAACCAGGCCGCATCACGGCCGGCGAGGAGATTTCGGTGCGTGTGCCCGAGCAGTGGATTTACCGGGCATAGTTGTTCGTCGAGGCGCATTGCCAGCGGGGGGAGGTGGTCGCCCACGGGTCTTGCCTTTGGCAAGCCCGAGGACAGACGCCGTAGAGCTCATACGGGTGCCATCGCTCCTCTATTCCTCGTCCTCATCCTGGAGCAGACGGGTGGCGCGCCAGCGGGTCAGCACTGTGTTGGTTTGCTCGATGACGAAGAAGCGCGCGGAATCGCGGTCATAGCCTTCGGCCAGCAGCTTTTCGTAGTCGGTGTGCATATGGCGGATATGAGCGATGGTTGCCAGCCACACGGCAATGCTCGGCGGCAAGCTCTTCATATGCACCGCGCCGGCGTCGGCGCGGATCTTCTCCATGTCGGCATAGGGCGCCAGCGGCAAAAGCGCTGTCAGCGCCTTGGCGATGGCGCGGCGGCGACCGGTCGGCGCGCTCATCGCATGACCTGTCCGGGCATGACCTGTCCGGGCTCGTCCCGTCCGGCAATGGTCGCATCGGCAAAGGCATCGGTCGAAGCGAAATAAGGCTTGATGTCGATCACCGGCGTGCCGTCGAGCACGTCGATGGCATCGAGATCGATACGGCCCGTTTCGATGTCGAGGGCGACGAGTTTTGCGATATGCAACCCGACCGGGTTCGGCCGGGCCGGGGAGCGCAGCGAAAAAACGCCTTTCGGTTCAGCCGCATGGCGGGGTTTCTGAACAATCAAGGTCCGCGGTGCGTGGTGCAGCCAGGACAGGATGATGACGTGGCTGGCGCGTTCAAGCCCGAGCAGGCCATCGCGATAAGGCAGCTCGATCGTCAGAACCGCCGGCCGTCCCGTTTCCTGCGCGGCCTTCATGTTCTTGGGGCAAGTTTCCCGCGTGGTCCAGGGCGAGGCGATGCGGCCGATGAAGACGACATGGCCGTCCGGCGGCATATCGGCGGGATCAGTTTCCAGAAGCTTTTCGCCGCTGCGCGTTTCGAACATGGTTTTCCACCCCGATCATGCATCCGGCTGTTGGCGATCCGCACCGCATGCGTCATTTTCTTGTCCGGGAGCGACATAGCGCTTGCAAGCCAACCAAAATCGACATAAACATATGTTTATATCTTTTTCAAAGAGAATGCTCGCATGCATGTCGCGCTCGACACCATGGTAGATACATTGAAGGCGGCGGCCGAATCCAGCCGGTTGCGCATCCTGGCGTTGCTGTCGCGCGGCGACCTCACCGTTTCCGATCTCACCGAAATCCTCGGCCAGTCGCAGCCGCGCGTCTCGCGCCACCTGAAGCTTTTACTGGAGGCGGGGCTGATCGGCCGCTATCAGGAGGGCTCCTGGGCCTTCTTCCGGCTGTCGGATTCGGATGCGGCGCGGGGTTTCGTGCTCAGGCTGGTCTCCGGTATCCGGGGTGCCGATCCGCAGGTCGAGCGTGACCTCGAGCGGTTGGCGGCGGTCAAGCGCAAGCGGCAGGATCGCGCCGCCGAATATTTCTCCGCAAATGCCGCAAGCTGGGATCACATCCGCTCGCTGCATGTGCCGGACCGCGCCGTGGAGGCAGCGCTGCTCAAGCTCGTCGGCAAGCGGCCGTTCCAGTCGATGCTCGACCTTGGCACTGGGACCGGGCGGCTGCTCGAGATCTTTTCGCCGCTCTACCGGCGCGGCATTGGCATCGACATGTCGCGCGAGATGCTGACGGTGGCGCGCGCCAATCTCGACAAGGCCGGCATTTCGAATGCGCAGGTGCGTCAGGGCGACATTTTTGCGCCGCCGGTCGAGCGCGACGCCTTCGATCTCGTCACCATCCACCAGGTGCTGCACTATCTCGACGATCCTGCCCGCGCGATCCGCGAGGCAGCTCGGCTGCTGCGTCCGGCAGGCCGGCTGGTGATCGTGGATTTCGCTCCGCATTCGCTGGAATTCCTGCGCGACGCCCACGCGCATGTGCGGCTCGGCTTTGCCGACCGGCAGATCACCGAGTGGTTTTCCGAGGCCGGGCTCGACCTCGAGGAGAGCCAGGAATTCGAGCCGCGCGCCGGCAACGAACCCAGGCTCACCGTAAAACTGTGGCTCGGCCGTGACCAGCGCATGCTGATCGCCGATCCTTCCAACCACGCACAACCGGCCAATGCCTTTCCGATAGGGGAAACCGCCTGATGAACCAGTTCCGCTTTTCCCGCCGCCCTGACATTGGCGACAAGATCAGGGTTTCGTTCGAGTTCTTCCCGCCGAAGAGCGACGAGATGGAAGCAAGGCTGTGGGACACCGTCACCCGGCTGCAGCCGCTCAAGCCGAAATTCGTCTCCGTCACCTATGGCGCCGGCGGCTCGACCCGCGAGCGCACGGCGCGCACGGTCAAGCGCATCCTCAACGAAACGACGCTGACGCCGGCGGCGCACATGACGTGCGTCGATGCGGCGCGTCACGAGGTCGATGAAGTCATCCAGGAATTCGCCGACATGGGTGTCACCCGCTTCGTCGCCCTGCGCGGCGATCCGGCCGAGGGCGTCGGCGCCGCCTATCGTCCGCATCCGGACGGCTATGCCAACGGCGCCGAACTGGTGGGGGCGCTGAAAGGTGTCGGCGATTTCGACATCTCGGTCTCCGCCTATCCGGAAAAGCATCCGGAGAGCCCGGATTTCGCCACCGATATCGATATGCTGAAGCGCAAGGTCGACAATGGCGCGACGCGGGCGATCACCCAGTTCTTCTTCGACAACGACCTCTACGAGCGCTATGTCGAGCGGGCGCGGCGGGCGGGCATCTACATACCGATCGTGCCGGGCATATTGCCGGTCCACAATTTTACCCAGGTCGCCAATTTCTCGGCGCGTTGCGGTGCGCTGGTGCCGGCGTGGATGGCCGAGCGCTTCGACGGGCTGCAGACGGACCCGCAGACGCATGCGCTGGTGGCGTCCGCGGTGGCGGCCGAGCAGGTGCTGGACCTTGTCGAGCGCGGCGTCGGCGATTTTCATTTCTACACCATGAACCGCGCCGATCTGGTCTTCGCCGTCTGCCACATGATCGGCATCCGCTCGCATGAGGCTGAAGCCGCGGGGTCCGCCGCGGCGTAAGTCTCTGTCAAATCCGGGATGCAAAAAGGCCGGGTAAAAAACCCGACCTTTTCAACGACTTGGACTATTTTGTGCTGCTTCCGTTGCTTGGCGGGTCTACGGAAGAAAGCCCATAATCAGCGCCCCGATGAATGCAAATGCAGCACAAATCATCAATGCGTTGATTGGCCTGGTAAGCCCCATGTCATAGCCTCCTCTTAAAGAGCTATGGCCAGAGTCTAGGGGCATTTCTGCCACAGGCAAGCGGAAACTATGCTGCAATGCGACGACAATGTGGAATTTGCGACAGGCCATTTGCCGTTAGGCATTGAAACTCTTCGGCAAAATTCCGCTTCGGCCCTGTGTACAAAATGTGACGGAGCTGGGGCAAGAATGGGTATGGCAGCGCTACCGTCGCCGAAAGTCGGGATCGATTTCGGGTCGATGCGAAGATTCGACGAATTGGAGCGTCGTTCGATTGGATACGAAGCTCTCAAGCGTGTCGCGCCTGGGCGCGCTTTGGTGACATGCATCAGCGTCGGCCGAACAGGCGGCCGTCGATGGTGACGAGGCCAAGCGCGATCAGCGCCATGCCGCCGAGCTCGAACAATTCGAGCCGTTCGCCCAGGAACAGAAAGCCGAGCAGGATCGCGCTGGCGGGCACGATCAGCGTGACCAGCGAGGCGTTGGTGGCGCCAGCCGAGGCGACGAGGTTGAAATAGAGGATGTAGGCGAAGGCGGTGGACAGCAGGGCCATCGCCAACACCGCCGCCCAGACCGGCGGCGAGGCCGAAAACAGATTGGCAGTGCCGTGGCCAAGCAGCACGATCGGGATCATGATGATGGTCGAAGCGGTCAATTGTCCAGTGGCGATGACCGGTGACGGCACACCCTTGAAGCGGCGGGCGATCATCAGGGCCACCGCATAGGACAGCGAGGCGCCGACCAGCGCGAATTTCGCCCAGACCGGACCGCCCAGCCCGGCAAGCAGGCCGGGACCGATCATCACCGCCGTGCCGACGATGCCGAGCGCGATCCCGGCAAGCTTGTTCCAGGAGAGCTTTTCGTCTGATGTCAGCGCGTTGGCGAGGATCAACGTCCAGAACGGCGTCGTCGAATTGAGCACCGAGGCGACACCGGCGCCAAGCTCGGTCTGGCCGGCGAAGATCAGCGAGAACGGTATGACGTTGTTGACGAGCGCCAGCAGAAAGAACAGGCCGGCATGCGGCAAGGCGATGCGGAAGGACGGACCGCGCAGGCCGAGATAGAGATGCAGCGCCAGCGCCGCGATGGCGACGCGAAACAGCACCAGCACCAGCGGCGGAATCTCGGCAACCGCAATGCGGGCAAAGAAGAACGAGCCACCCCAGATCGCACCGAGCAGCAGAAGCTGCGCCCAGTCTTTCAAGACCATGGGGCCGCGCATTGCCGTCGTCGAAATCGCCATGGATCATCCTCCCGGATGGTTCTGAATGCCAAGTCAATCAGGCTTCTGTTCAGGCCATATCCTGTTCGACGGCAAGGGCCACCCGAAACCAGAACAGTGGACTAGCATTCCATCATCTGCCGTAGCGCCGCAGCGTAAGGGGTGCGAGACACAGAATTGTTTTCATTCCCGCATAGGTTGGATTAATTGTGCGCAGTCTAAGCCAAGGGATTCGTCCATGCAGCAATTCGAAAATGCGCGCGAAGCGGCGCTGGCGCTTCGCCCGGACGATCCGATCTATTGCTTCCGCCCGCAGGTGCTGAAGGCGGACGCCAGACAGTTCATGGGCATGTTTCCCGGCAAGACCGCCTATGCGGTCAAGACCAACGGCGAGCAGATCGTGCTGAAGGCGCTGGTCGAGGCCGGCGTCGGCGCTTTCGACGTGGCCTCGCCCGGTGAGTTCGCCGCCGTGCGCGCAGTCTCGCCGGACGCCGAGATGCTCTACATGCATCCGGTCAAGGCACAGTCGGACATCAAGCTGGCGCTGGAGAAATATGGCATCCGGGTCATCTCGCTCGACCACGAGGACGAGATCACCAAGCTGACCCGCGTGGTGCGGGCGCTCGATATCGATCCGGGTGCGATCACCGTGTTCGTGCGCATCCAGACGAAAGGATCGGCCGCCTACGAACTGTCGAAGAAGTTTGGCGCCGGACCGGCCAATGCGGTCGATCTGGCCGAACGGCTGAACCGGACCGGCTACAAGGTCGGCCTGTGCTTTCATGTCGGCAGTCAGATCGAGGATCCCGACACCTATCAGCGCGCGCTGGCCTCGGCCGACTGGGTGCGCAACCGCGTCAGCTTCGACATCGCCGGCCTCGACGTCGGCGGTGGTTTTCCCGCCGAATACGGCCATGATCCCAACCGCAAGCAGATCGAGATGCCGTCGCTCGGCCAGATCATGTCGCGGCTGTCGGGCGACCTCAAGGAATACCAGTTCGACCAGATGCCGCTGGTGGCGGAGCCGGGCCGGGTGATCGTGGCGCGCTGCCTGTCGCTGATCGTGCGTGTGCTGCTGCGCAAGGGCAAGCGGCTCTACATCAATGACGGCATCTGGGCGTCGCTGTCGGATTCATGGACCGGCAAGATCACGCTGCCGGCGCGCTTCATTCCAGACCCGGCGATCCGCTCGCGCAATGGCGAGGAGAAGACCATCGTGCCGTTCAAGGTCTGCGGCGCAACCTGCGATTCCGTCGACATCCTGTCGCGGCCGTTCTGGCTGCCGGAAACGGTCGATACCGGCGATTGGATCGAGATCGGCCATATCGGCGCCTATTCGCTGTCGCTGAGGACACGGTTCAACGGCTTCTATCCCGACACGTTTGTCGAGGTGACGACGCCGTTCGATGAAGGTGACGCGCCGCAGGGGTTTGCCAGCCTGGAGACGATGGCGGATTAGTGAATGGTGAATGGTTAATAGTGAATAGTGAATAGTGAATAGTGAATAGTGAATAGTGGATAGTCAGTAGTCAGTAATCAGGAATGAATATCTAATTCCATTCACCATTCACCATTCACCATTCACCATTCACCATTCACTACTCACTACTCACTACTCACTACCCACTAAGCAACGCCGCCGCCGGCCTGGATGTTCTCGCCGGTCAGCCAGCGGGCCTCGCCGGAGGCGAGGAAAACCGCGACGTCGGCAACATCGCGCGGCGCTCCGATCCTGCCGAAGGGCGACATGCCGGCAGCCACGGCCCGGTCCCGCTGCGGAAGCAGGTCGGTGTCGGTAAAGCCCGGCGAAAGCGCGTTCACGGTGACGGAGCGCGGTCCGAGTTCGCGCGAGAGGACGCGGACGAACTGCTCGACGGCTCCTTTGCTGCCGAGATAAAGGGCGGTCTGGGTGAAGAACATCTTGGTTCCACCGGTGGAAACCGCGATGATGCGGCCACCGTCGCGCACGCGCCGCGCCGCTTCCTGAAGCGTGAAGAAGGTGCCTTTGGCATTGGCGCCGAAGACGTGGTCGAAGTCGGCTTCGGTGGCCTCGACGAACGGCTTTATGACGGCGACGCCGACATTGGCGACGACGATGTCAATCGCGCCCATCTGCTTCTCGGCTTCATCGAACAGCCGGCGAATGTCGGAAACAATGGAGATATCGGCCCGAATGGCGACGGCCTTGCCGCCATTCTCGCGGATGGCGGCAACGGCTTCCTGGGCGGCTTTCTCGTTGCCGACACAATTGACGACCACGGCCGCGCCGTTTGCCGCGAGCCCCTCGGCGATGGCGCGGCCGATGCCGCGCGAACTGCCGGTCACGAGCGCGGTTTTGCCATCAAGCGAATGATACATAGCTGCTGTCCCTTTTCTCGTCTGGCTACGCCCGCTCCAAATCGAGCGTCGGTCCCATGTCGAAGTTAGGGGCATGCTATTGCTCAGATAATAGTCTATTATCGAACAGCTTTGTTAAGTCTGAAGTACATAATGCGAGGGACCGAGTTTTCCGAGCTGAAGGCGTTCGCGACGATCGTCGAGGAAGGCAGCTTTGTCCGCGCCGCGGCCAGGCTCAGGATTTCGCCGCCGGCGCTTAGCCAGACGATACGCGGGCTGGAGGAGCGTGTCGGTGTCCGGCTGCTCAACCGCACGACACGCAGCGTGTCGCCGACCACTGCAGGCGAAACGCTGTTTGCCCGCCTCGCTCCGGCATTCAGTGAACTCGAAGGGGCTGTCGCCGACGCGCATGCATCGCGCGATCGACCGGCAGGCTCGTTGCGCATCAACGTTCCACGCATCGCCGCCATGCGTTTCATCGTGCCCATCGTCGGCGATTTCCGCCGGGCCTATCCCGATATTGCTCTCACCATCATCGTCGACGACACACTGACTGACATTGTCGAGGGACGATTCGATGCCGGAATCAGGCTTGGTGAGCGGCTGCATAAGGATATGGTGGCGGTGAAACTCAGCGACGAACTGGAGATGGCTGCGGTGGCGGCGCCCAGCTATCTCGAGGATCACCCCATGCCCCGTCATCCCGCCGATCTGCACCATCACCAATGCATCAATTTCCAGTGGCCCGGTGGCGGCAACATCTATCGATGGGAGTTCGCGCGAGGCCAGCGCGCTTTCGAAATAGCCGTGAACGGCGGTCTGACGGTCAACGACACGGAACTGATGATCAGGGCGGCCCTGGATGGGATCGGCGTGGCTTACATGCTGGATTACCAGGTTCGGCCGTGGATCGAAACCGGCAAGCTCATCCGTTTTCTCGAAGCCTGGTCGCCGAGATTTCCGGGCTTTCACCTATATCATACAAGCTCCCGGCAGGTTCCGCCGGCCTTGCGAGTGTTTATCGACTTCCTGCTTGCCAGGCGATGACGGATTAGTAATGGTGAATAGTGAATAGTGAATAAGTCAGTAGTCAGTAGTCAGTAGTCAGTAGTGAGTAGTGAGTACCTAGTTCCACTCACCACCATTCACCATTCACTACTCAATACTATGCACTAACCTGCTACAGCTTCGCCAAAAGCTCCGGTGTCGGCCAGCCGTCGACCGGCAGGCCTAGCCGCATCTGCTCCTTGCGGATCGCCTCGCGGGTGTTGGTGCCCAGGATGCCGTCGACCGTGCCTACGTCATAGCCTCTGGCCTCAAGCTTTGTCTGCAATGCCCTCATCTGGTCGCCGTTGAGGCCGGGTTCGGGATTGCGCGGGTCGAATTGCGGCGCACCCGCCAGCCGCGCGGCGAGATTTGCCGCGGTCAGTGCATAGGTGAAGGACTGGTTCCATTCGAGGTAGACGTCGAAATTGTCGTAGACCAGGAAGGCTGGCCCCTTGCGGCCCATAGGCAGTGCGAGGCCTGCCTTCAGGCCGTTGTCGACAAGCGGCGTGCCGTTCGGGTTGGTGACACCCCACTGAGCCCATTGCGTCAGCGGCAGCTTGTTGGTGCGGCCGGTCTGGTCCCAGGGCAAGTCGTCGGGCACGCGGACTTCCTCGATCCAGGGCTGGTCGCGTTTCCAGCCGCGCGACGTGATCTTGTTGGCCGTGGTCATGATCACATCAGGCGCGCTGCCGCGCAGGTCGATCACTTCGTCGCCGTCGCCGTCGACGCCTCGGCCGAGATAGTCGGAAGGCAGCATCTGCGTCTGGCCGATTTCGCCCGCCCAGGCACCGGTGACGTCGGCCGGGACCACGCCGCGATCGATCAGCGTCAACAATGGCACGATCTGGGGCCGGAAGAGCTGCGGGCGACGACAGTCGTAAGAGAGCGTGACCAACGCGTTCAGCGTTTGGAAATCGCCCTGCACGGCGCCGAAATCGGTTTCCAGCGCCCAGAAGGCGGCAATGACCGGGGCCTGAACGCCGAATTCGCGATCGGCGCGGGCAAACACGTCGGCATATTCCTTTAAGATGACCGCGCCCTGCTTCAGCCGATAGGCCGATATCATGCGGTTCGAAAACTCGATGAAGGTCTGGGTAAAGACGCCTTGAGCGCGATCTCGCGCCAGCACCTTTCCATCGAGAGCGGCGGTTTCCAGCGCCTCGAGTCCGGCAGTGCCGACGCCGGCATTCTTCGCCTCGGCCACAACGCCCTGCTTCCATGCCTGGAAATCGCCACCACATTGCTGTGCCACCGCCGGCGCCGTGGCGGCCAGAAACAGCGCCGCGAGAATTTCCAAGCGCAATCGCATCGCCATCCTCCCGAGAAGATTACCGGCGGTTGCAGGCGTCCTTCATTGGCTGTGTCGAAAAGCAGGCTGCAGGCCCGCTGTCAACGGGTGTTCTGCCGCAGCCATTTGTTCCAGGTGGCTTCCGAGCCGTTGAACACGTTGATATCGGCCTTCCCTGAGATGCCCGGCACAATACCGGTTCCGGTGTACTGCCAGAAGGTGAACGGGTGGCTGCCGTATCTTTTGCGCGGATGGCCGGCCACCGAACGCAGCCAGTAGGGATAGCCGCGGAAGGCCGACAGGCCGTTGTCGTCGAAGAAATCGATCGAGGTGTAGATGATCGGCTTCTTGCCATAGTGCTTTTCGACGATTTCGAGGAAAGTGCTCATCTCGCTGCGCACCGTGGCCGCATTGGGACGCAGCTTGCAGGTCGGCGATTGCGGGTTCCATTCCATGTCGAGAACCGGCGGCATTGCCGAGCGGTCTCTGGGCACGTTCTGGATGAACCAGCGCGCCTGCGTCGCGGCCGGCGTGCAAAAATAGTAGAAATGATAGGCGGCGCGCGGAATTCCGGCGGCTTTCGTGCGGCTCCAATGCTCGTTGAAATACGCGTCGAAGCGATCGCCACCTTCCGTCGCCTTGACGAAAACGAAGGAAATGCCGCTGGCCCTGGCCGCCGGCCAATCGACCGAGGTCTGGTATTTGGAGACGTCGGTACCATGAACGGCATAGCTCCACGGCGCGCCGCTGTCCCACTCATGCGGGTCGGAGTCGTCAAAACGGGGTGCGCGCACCGCAACGCTCGGCGCGCCCGGCAGCGAGGGCGCAAGATCGTCGACGGTCGAGCAGGCGCCCAGCAGCGTCAGCATAATGAAAGCCGCGAAACGGCGCATCGCTACTCCTGAACCGGTTTCAGCCGGCCGCTGATGGGTTGTTGCTGCAGGTGGTCCCTCGACCGTGCCCCCAAGCGATCGCCCCACAGGACCGCTCTCCTATCCCTGGTGTATCGCCGATCATGGTTGATATTCCGTTGACAGCGCTCGACCAGAACCGCGATTTTGCCGAAGCAATGGCGGCAAATCAATGGCATGGATGAGCGTCCGGGGAGAGTCGGAAGAATGCTGACTGTTCTGAGGCTGGTGAAATGGCTGCTCGGGCTGGCCGTGCTGGCGGTCGCAGCACTCGCTGCCTGGCTGTATCTGGCGCCGCCGGAACTGATCCGCGTCGGCTCGGGCTATACGGCCAAGATCGTCTGCTCGAACGTCTTCATCGCCGGACGCGATGCCGATGAGGTGCTCGCCGTCGACGTGCAGGCGCCGGGCCATCCACTGCTGCGGCTGATGAGGATGTCCGTCGACAAGGAACAGGGCACGGTTTCGGCCGGGCTGTTCGGCGTGTTCGGCAAGAGCGTCGCCGTCGTTCGAGACGGGCTTGGCTGCACCGCGGTTCCGGGCGGCGACATCGCCAGGGCCAAAGCAGTCGCCGGGCCGGCGCTGACACCGGCGCCGCCGCTCGACGCGCTCTGGCCGGAGGGCGACAAGGTCGACGCATCGCAAAACCCCGAGATCGCGAAAATCCTCGACGATCCTGCAATGACCGGCGCCGGTATGCGGGCGGTGGTGGTGGTCAAGAACGGCCGCATCGTCGCCGAGCGTTATGGCGCAGGCTTTACCCAAAAGACGCCGCTGCTTGGCTGGTCGATGACCAAGACGGTCAATGCCGCGATCGTCGGCACGCTGGTGAAGGACGGCAAGATGGTGATGACGAACCAGGGCCTGTTCGGGCCCTGGAAAGCGGACGGCCGCGCCGCCATCAGCCTCGCCGACATGATGGCGATGTCGAGCGGGCTGGAATTCAACGAGGATTATGGCGACGTCACCGACGTGACGCGGATGCTCTACCTCGAGCCTGATATGGCGGGCTTTGCCGGATCCAAGCCGCTGACCGGCGAGGTGGGCAAGGTATTTTCCTATTCAAGCGGCACGGCAGCGATGCTGTCGCGGCTTTGGCAGGATGCGGTCGGCGACAAGGACAAGGCGCTGGCGTGGCCAAGGATTGCGCTGTTCGACCCGCTCGGCATGCAGAGCGCGGTGCTGGAGACCGACGAGCACGGCACCTTCGTCGGCTCGTCCTATCTCTACGCCACCGCCCGCGACTGGGCGCGCTTCGGCCAGTTCCTGCTGCAGGATGGTGTCTGGAACGGCCAGGAGGTCCTGCCTGCGGGCTTCGTCGCCTGGATGCGGGAAGCCGCAACCGCCTCGAAAGTCTACGGCAGGGGCCAGGTGTGGATCGAGGGTCCGGGCGACGAGGAGAGCCCCGGCGCCGGCATCGCTGCGGGCCTGCCAAGGGATAGCTATTGGATGGAAGGCCATGACGGGCAGACGGTCGCCATCATCCCCTCGGCGCAGCTTGTGGTGGTGCGGCTCGGCCTGACGCCGGCCAACCTCGGCTACCGGCCGCAGATCATGCTGGCAGCGCTGGTGAAGGCGCTGCATTAGAGGAATGCGGCGATCGCTCGCCGCAGGGTCTATGCAGCTGTCGCCAAAGGCCTTGCACGATCAATACGCGCCCGCTCGTCGGGCGAGGAGCGAAGCGACGCGACCGATCTTGGGATTCCGTGACCTTGGAGCGCTGCTGCGGTGCAGAACCTTCGATCGCGGAGCGAGGCGCCCCCCTCTGTCCTGCCGGACATCTCCCCCACAAGGAGGGAGATTGGCAGCTCGCGCGCCTCACCCTTCTTTCAACGTTGAAGATTGGCGAAGCCGGACGCGACATCTGATCTCCCCCCAAGTGGGGGAGATGTCCGGCAGGACAGAGGGGGGCGCGAAGGATCGCTACCGTTTTCGTTCTACCGCTGCATCCTTCGGGTGATGTCACGGAATGGATCCCAGGGTCTGCGCCGTCGCTTCGCTCCTTGCTCGCCCTGGGATGACGAAGGCGCAGGGGGCTTACGGCTAATTGCAGACGTTGGAGATTGGCGGCTGCAGGTCGGTCGGCAGCGACCATCCAGAGGGCTCAGTCAAGAGCCAAAAAACTAAATGGCGATGTTGGTGACGGCCAGCCAGGCGTAACCGCGATAAAGCGTTCTAAACCGAAGGGTTGCGCCCACTCTTGCAGATTCTGATTCCAGGACGTCCCGCAGGGCCTCGCGCGGCTCGACGTGGAATTTTCTCAGCCAGCCGCGCAGCAGCGTGCGGAACCAGCGGGGCAGGGCCTCCTGCTGGCCGAAATCGACGACGTGCAGCGAGCCGCCGGGTGACAGGACTGCAAGTGCCGCTGATACGGTCTTCTCCCAGCCGGGGATCATCGACAGCGAATAGGAGACAAAAATGCGGTCGAAACGTTCGACGGAGAATAGCGCCTTCGCGTCGAAATCAGTGGCGTCGCCGCGCGCCAGCTTGGCGCGGCCGGAGAGACCTTCGCGGGCAATGGCAGCGGTGGCCGTTTCCAGCATCTCGGCTGAAATATCGAGACCGAAGAAGCGGGCGTCGGGATAAAGCCGGGCGGCGAGGACGATGTTGCGGCCGGTGCCGCAGCCAAGCTCGAGCACGGTGCCGCCGGCGGGCACATTCAGCCCCGCGATCAGCCGGTCGCGGCCGAGCAGGTAGTATTTGCGGGTCAGGTCGTAGACGTGGCGCTGCCAGCGGTAGACGCCGTCCATCAGCTCGGCGTGCCCGGCCGGCGGTTCGCCGTGCCTGGCCGGCAGTTCGGTCGCGCTCATGCGGCCTGCTTCACATAAAGGTGGAAGCCGCCATAGATGGCCGAACGGTCGCGGGCCGAGAATTCGCGCGACGCCTCGTCCGCATAGCTCCACTGGTCGAGCAGCGAATTCGAGACCCGGCCGGGCAACAGGCTGGGTTCGGCCGCGGTGCGGAAGATGACGCGGGCATCGGTCGACGCGGTACGGGTGATCTCGGCCCACAGCGCATTGAGCTGGTCGTCGGTCATCCAGTCCTGCGCGTCGAGCAGGACGAAGCGGTCGACCGAACCGGCATCCTTGCCGGCAAGGAACTCGATCAGATTGGCATGGTGGATGGCGACGCGGTCGACATTGTTGCGGATCGTTTTGTAGTTGCGTTTTTCGAGATAGGCAGGCAGCGCCGCCTCGCCGGGATTGGGGTAGCGGCGGGCAAAAGCCTGCCAGGCGAAATAGTTGTTCTCCAGCGGAAAATCGCAGGCGAGCTTTTCCAGCCGGGCCTTCAGCACGCTGGCCATGGTGCCGTCGCCCGAGGTGATCAGCGAATCGTACTGTGCCGGCGGAATGCCGAGGCCGAACAGCGAGGCTTTTCGCGATGTTGCCCATTTCAGCAGCGGTTTTTCGAAAACCGGCGCCAGTTCCTCGTCGAAGAAGCGGCGCTGGTCGACGAGGCTTTTGGCTTCCATGATGCCGGCCGGATCGACGCCGAAGAATTTGGCGGTGCGATGGCCCATGGCAATGAACAGGCCGAGCAGCCCGGTCTGGTAAAAATTGCTGTCGAAGACGGCGATGCGGCGACGCCGGCGCCAGTTGCGATGTTCCCAGTAATGACGGCTGACCGGGTCGAGATGCGGCGCGATGAAACGGTCGTAGGCTTGCGAATTGTGACGGGTCTCGGCAGCGCCGAAGAAACGGAACAGGTCACCCTGCGACGGCAGATGGCGCACCGCTTCGAGCTTCATGCGGTTCAGCGCGATATGGGCGGCGTTGAGATCGACGGCGTCGATCCGTTCCGGTGACCGGGTGAGATAGGCAAGGATGTTACAGCCACCCGAGGCGATGGTGACGACGCGGTGGCCCTGGCCAAGCTGCATCGCCTCCATGTCGACGTCGGGGTCTTCCCAGATCTGTGGATAGACGAGGCCGGAAAACAGAAAGGCGAAGAGCCGCTCGGAGAGGCCGGCCTTAGACAGCGGGCGGTTCTGGTAGACGGCCTTGCCAACTTGCTTGCCGCGGCGAAAAACCAGTTCTCCGGAAACATCCGTCATGACAAGGCGATTCCCCGTTTGCTCTGGCGCAAGCGGGTAGCGCAGGTGGATGACAGGCCGGTGACAGTCTGTTGAGGCGAGTTCAGGCGTTGCCAAATCCGCCCGGCGTCGGCGTCGTCACGATGACGGCTTCACCGGCCTCGAGCAGCGTCTGGTCGCAAGCCTTCAGGACTTCGATGCGGCCATCCTTGCGACGGACCTTGGTCGAGCCGACCTCGCCATTGCCGCCGCCGTCCAGGCCTTGCGGCGGGCGGTTGCGATGTGAGGACAGGATCGCGCATTCCATCTTTTCGAGGAAACGGATGGTGCGCTCGGTACCGTCGCCGGCACTCCATTTGCCTTTGCCGCCGGAGCCTTCGCGGATGTGGAAATCCTCGAGCAGGACGGGGAACCGCAACTCCAGCACTTCCGGGTCGGTCAGGCGCGAATTGGTCATGTGGGTGTGGACGCCGGAGGTGCCGGCAAAGCCGCGACCGCTGTTCATCCGGCCTGCCGGCGAGCCGGAGCAGATGGTCTCGTAATACTGGTACTGCTTGTTGCCGAAGGTGAGGTTGTTCATCGTGCCTTGCGCATTGGCCATCGCGCCCATGGCGCCGAACAGCGCATTGGTGACATGCTGCGAGGTCTCGACATTGCCGGCGACGACCGCGGCCGGGTAGGTCGGCTTCAGCATGCAACCTTCGGGAATGATGATGTTGATCGGTCTCAGACACCCGGCATTCATCGGGATCATGTCCTCGACCATGACGCGGAACGCATAGAGCACGGCTGCGCGGGCGACCGGTTCGGGGGCGTTGAAGTTGTTCTTCATGACCGGCGATGTGCCGGTGAAGTCGACGGTTGCCTCGCGCTTTTGCCGGTCGACCGATATCTTCACCTTGATGATTTGGCCGGTGTCGGTCGGATACTCGTATACGGAGCTGTCGGGCAGCCGCTCCAGCACGCGGCGCACGCTTTCGGCGGCATTGTCCTGGACATGGCCCATATAGGCCTCGACCACGCCAAGGCCGAAATGCGCGACCATCTCGCGCAACTCGGCAACGCCCTTTTCATTGGCGGCAATCTGCGCCTTGAGGTCGGCGATGTTCTGGTGCGGATTGCGCGCCGGGTAGGGGTGGTCGGTGAGCAGTGTCTCCAGCTCCTTCTCGCGAAACCGGCCGCGATCGACGATGCGGAAATTGTCGAACAGCACGCCTTCCTCGTCGACGGTGGTGGCGAGCGGCGTCATCGAGCCGGGCGCCGTGCCGCCAATGTCGGCATGATGGCCGCGCGAGGCGACGTAGAAGAGGATCTTTGGCGATTGGCCGATCTCCCCCCTTGTGGGGGAGATGCCAATTGGTGACAAAGAGGGCAGGGCAGAGGGGGGCAACGTCGAGCGCTCAGCTTCGCGGTATGCCGGCTCGCCAATTGGAGGCGTTGGCGGGACAGCGCCCCCCTCTGTCGGCTTCGCCGACATCTCCCCCACATGGGGGGAGATTGGGCGCCCATCCTCAAAGACCGGCGTCACCACCGTAATGTCTGGCAGATGCGTGCCGCCATTATAAGGCGCATTCAGTGCAAAGACGTCGCCGGGGTGGATGTCGCCGGAGTTCAGCCGAATGATGATTTCCACCGAACGGTCCATGGAGCCGAGATGCACCGGCATGTGCGGCGCATTGGCGACCAGCGCGCCATTGCGGTCAAAGACGGCACAGGAGAAATCCAGCCGTTCCTTGATGTTGACCGAATAGGCGGTGTTTTGCAGCGTCACGCCCATCTGTTCGGCGATCGACATGAACAGGTTGTTGAACACCTCCAGCATGACCGGATCGGCCTCGGTGCCGAGCGCCGCCAGCCGGCGCTTTTTCTCGATGCGACGCAGGAGCACGTGGTTCCTGGCGGTGATTTCGGCCTGCCAGCCCGGCTCGACGACGATGGTCTGGTTCGGTTCGATGACCAGGGCAGGGCCGCCAAGCTTGTGCCCCGGTTTGAGCGCCTCGCGGCGGAAAATGCCGGCGTCTCGCCAAGTGCCGTCGATGAAGATTTGCCGATTTTCCGAAGGGCTTGCGGCGATGTCCTCAAGGATTGAATCACTTTCCTCGCGGCCGGCGTCGCCGCTGTCGATACCTTCGACGCCGACCGATTCCACGATCATCGGCTTGTCGTCATAGACGAAGCCGAACTGCGCCTTGTGCGCTGATTCGAAATCCGCCTTGGCGCGTGCGATCGAGCCGCGCTCGAAATTCACCGGCAGCGCGGTGTCGGTGCCGTCGTAGCGGATCTGCAGCACCGGTTTCGAGGCGACGGCGTCCTCGGCAATGCCTTGCGCGGCAAGCTCGTCGATGACGGCTTTGCGCAGCGTCGCGATGAGCTCGTCGATTGCCGGCCTGGACACTTCCGCCAGCGGTTTCAGCAGCGCCTGCTGGCGCGACGAAAAAATCGAGGACAATCCAATGCCATAGGCCGACAGCAGGCCGGAGAAGGGATGGATCAGCACCGCCTCCATGCCGAGTGCGTCGGCAACGAGGCAGGCGTGCTGGCCGCCGGCGCCGCCAAAACAGTTCAGGAGATATTCGGTGACGTCGTAGCCGCGCTGCACGGAAATCTTCTTGATGGCGTTGGCCATGTTTTCGACGGCGATGGTGACGAACCCTTCGGCGACCGCCTCCGGCGTGCGGCCGTCGCCGATTTCGGCGGCGAGTGCGGCGAATTTCTCGCGCACGGTTTGCACGTCGAGCGGCTCGTCCTGGCCGGGTCCAAAAATGGCCGGGAAGAAGTCGGGCTGCAGCTTGCCCAGCATGACATTGGCGTCGGTGACGGCCAGCGGGCCGCCGCGCCGGTAGGCGGCCGGGCCGGGATTGGCGCCGGCCGAATCCGGCCCGGCGCGAAAACGGCCGGCCTCGTAGTGCAGGATGGAGCCGCCGCCGGCGGCGACGGTGTGAATGCGCATCATCGGCGCGCGGATGCGCACGCCGGCAACCTCGGTGTCGAAGGCGCGCTCATAGTCGCCGTCATAATGGGCGACGTCGGTTGAGGTGCCGCCCATGTCGAAGCCGATGACCTTGTCGAAACCGGCGAGCTTTGCTGTCTCGACCATGCCGACGACGCCGCCGGCCGGACCGGACAGCAATGCGTCCTTGCCCTGGAACATATCGGCGGCGGTAAGGCCGCCGGACGACATCATGAACATCAGGCGAGGGGATTCCCTCCCCCTTGAGGGGAGGTTGGCGGCGAAGCCGCCGGGTGGGGTCGGCTCGACTGGGTTCGACGCTCTGGCGGGGCCTTCTGAGATGACCCCCTCTGTCGGCTTCGCCGACATCTCCCCCTCGAGGGGGGAGAGGACGCCCAGCTCTTGCGCCACCTTCTGCACATACCTTGCCAGAATCGGCGACAGATAGGCGTCGACCACGGTGGTGTCGCCGCGGCCGACCAGCTTGATGAGCGGCGAGACCTCATGACTGACCGAGATCTGCGAAAACCCCAGTTTCCTGCAGACTTTTGCAACCGCCTTTTCGTGGTCGGGATATTTCCAGGCATGCATGAACACGATCGCCACCGCGTCGATGCCGTCGGCCCTGGCTTGTTCGATGGCCGGGCGCATGGCGGCGATGTCGAGCAGCCTTTCGACGCGGCCGTCGGCGTGCACGCGCTCGTCGACCTCGATGACGCGCTCGTTGAGCTGTTCGGGAAGGATGATCTGCTTGGCGAAGATATCGGGCCGGGCCTGATAGGCGATCCTCAGCGCGTCGCGAAATCCCCTGGTGATGAGCAGCAGCACACGGTCGCCCTTGCGCTCCAGAAGCGCGTTGGTGGCAACGGTGGTGCCCATCTTGATGTCGCCGATCAGGCCGGATGGGATCGGCGCGCCGGATTTTAGCCCGAGCAGATCGCGAATGCCCTGGATGGCGGCGTCGGTATAGGCTTCGGGATTTTCGGATAGCAGCTTGCGCGGGTGCAGCCCGCCTTGCGGGTCCCGGCCGATGACATCGGTGAAGGTGCCGCCGCGGTCGATCCAGAAATCCCATTTGGCGGTCACGGCAGCTCTCCCGGGCATTTTATTGATTCAAATGTGCTAATTCGCCATGGTCTGGTGTTAATTCGCCATGACTTCGCCGGCATCGCAAAAGCAGATGATGTTACATACGGAAATGCAACGTTATGAAACCCATGGGGCGTTTGGTGCATTCTGTCCACGATCGTCACCGGTAGCGGGGGCGTGATCAGAGGAGAGATGTCATGAAGAAACTCATTCTTGCGTCGGTTTCGGCGCTTGCCCTGCTTGGCGTTGCGGCTTGCAGCGACAGCGGCACGGGCGGGGACGCTACCACCACGCAGAGCACCAATCCGCCGGCGAACGAACAGCCGATGCAGCCGGCTCCCGACGCGACCAAGCCGGCCGAGCCGGCTCCGGCACAGCCATCTGCGCCTGCGCAGTAATTCTTATGTGAATGAACAGAAGGCCGGCATCCTGCCGGCCTTCTGACTCCAGGACAGTCTTCTTGCGGCCGCCGCCGCAAGCGCGGTTTTGCCTGTCACTTTTTGGCCCAGCAGAAGGGGCCGAAATGGCGAGGTGACGAAGGCGTGCAGTTTCGCGTGCCATAGCCGTTGCTGCCTGCTAATATCCATGATCGACGGTTGCGCCAGCTGCTCAGGGAGGCCGCCTGCTCAGGAGGGCGCGAAATCGGCTGGGCCGGCCCTGCGGCATTGTCTTCAGCTTGATAGCGGTGGGCTTGATAGCGGCGGCCAGTTAGCCCTAATAGGTGCCCATGTCGATTTGGGATCGCCTCGGCGACTTCATCACCCGCGTTTCGTCCTCAACCTCGTCCGGCGTCGCCGACGTGGTCGAGGCTGTGCGCACGGTTTTCTCCGGCGACCCCGACCTGCGCCGGCGCGTCGCCTTTTCGGTGGCGATGATCGCGCTGTCGGCCAAGATGGCCAAGGCCGACGGCATCGTCACCCAGGACGAGGTGCGCGCCTTCCAGCAGATATTCGAAGTGCCGAAGGAGCAGACGCGCAATGTGGCGCGGCTCTACGATCTGGCCAAGCGCGACATCGCCGGATTCGAGACCTATGCCGCGCGCATGGCGCAGCTTTGCGGCTCCGGCCATTCGAACTGCGCGATGCTGGAGGACATTCTCGACGGGCTGTTCCATATCGCCAAGGCCGACGGGTTGGTCCACGAGCGCGAAGGCCAGTTCCTGCATCGCATCGCCGAGATCTTCCGGATCGAGGAGGCGCACTATCAGACCATTCTGGCCCGGCACGTCGATCTGGGTGCGGCCGATCCCTACGTCGTGCTCGGCATCGAGCGGGGAAAAACCTTCGAGGAGGTCAGGAAGCGTTACCGCAAGCTGGTTTCGGACAACCATCCCGACCGGCTGATCGCACGCGGCCTGCCGCAGGAATTCATCAAGATCGCAACCAGCAGGATCGCGGCGATCAACGCGGCCTATGAGATGATCGAACGGGGCCTGCGGCACGCATGAGCGGCTTCCTGCCCGACGAGCCGAGCGCCGAGGTCAGGGTATCGCCGAATTTCGGTCCACGACGCGAGACGGTCGACATGATCGTTCTGCACTACACCGGCATGGAGACCGGCGCCGGCGCCGAAGCATGGCTGTGCGATCCGGCCAGCGAGGTTTCGTCGCACTACCTCGTCCATGAGGACGGCCGCATCGTCCAGATGGTCAGGGAAAGCGACCGTGCCTGGCATGCCGGCAAGAGTTCCTGGTTCGGACGTAGCGACATCAACTCCTGTTCGGTCGGCATCGAGATCGTCAATCCGGGACATTCGCTGGGCTACCGGAATTTTCCGAAACGGCAGATCGATGCCCTGATCGGCCTGTGCAGGGGGATTGTTCAGCGCCATTCCATCCCGGCTCAACTGGTGCTCGCCCATTCCGACGTGGCGCCGGGACGCAAGATCGACCCGGGCGAGAGATTTCCCTGGACGGCCCTGTTCGAGGCCGGTGTCGGCCATCTCGTCGAAGCGGCACCCGTCAGGCGCGGCGCGGTGCTGAAGGCCGGCGACGCGTCTGCCGAGGTCGAGGCGTTGCAGTCGATGCTGGCGCTCTACGGTTATGGCGTGGAGATATCAGGCGCGTTCGACCGGCAAACCGAAATCGTGGTCGAGGCTTTCCAGAGGCATTTCCGGCAACGCAAAGTGGATGGCGTGGCCGACGGATCGACAATTCGCACGCTGGAACGGCTGCTTGGCTCGGTGAGGGCAGTTCCGTCCAAGTAGTCTTTTCCTGGCTGTAAGTTACAGCCTGTCATTTAAAGTGACTTGCCCCGCCTTTTTTGCCGCCAATTCGACCGTCAAAGGCGATCCGTGCAAGTTGTCGGACCTACAGCCTCCCAAATGTTCCGACGTTGATTGGCGTAGCTGCGTGAAGTTCTTCGCGCGGTTCAAACAGAACAGGATCCCATGCAGAAATTGACCGTTTTAACGGCAGCTGTTGCTGCCGGCGTAATGACTTTTGCCATCGGTGCGGCCAATGGCGCGCCTTTGAGCCAGCGGGCCGACCAGGGTTTCATGACCGCGCCCGATAAGACTGCCACGCCGAAAGCCGGGCAAGATGCCGGAGAAAAAAGGACAGCCTCCGCAAAGGCGAAAAAAGTTGCTGCGGTGAAAGCGAAAAAGCCAGCATCCGCAAAGGCGGAAAAGGTCTCTGGAAAGAAGGCAATCGTTGCAAAGAAGGCAGTCGTTGCAAAGAAGCCAGTCCTTGCAAAGAAGGCAGTCTCCAAGCGGCATGTGAAGCGCAACAGGACCCGCATCGACCAGGCGACGACGGCGTCGATCGGCCGGCAAAGCCGGGCGTCGGCGCCGAAGCCGGCGGCCGCTGGCGATAGCGGCCAGTATTCGACGATCATCGAGCGTCATGCGGCCAGCAATGGTGTTCCGGTCTCGCTCGCCAAGGCCGTCATCATGATCGAGAGCAGGTTTCAGCCGAACCAGGTCGGCCGCGCCGGTGAGATCGGCCTGATGCAGATCAAGCCGTCGACGGCGCGGATGATGGGTTACAGCGGCTCGATCAAGGGTCTCCACGATCCCGAGACCAACATCAAATACGGCATGAAATACCTCGCCATGGCGCGCAACCTCGGCGACGGCACGACCTGCGGCACGATCCTGAAGTACAATGCCGGCCATGGCGCCAAGCGGATGAACCCGATTTCCGCGGCCTATTGCGGCAAGGTCAAAGTGCAGCTGGCCGCGCTTGGAGCGCCGGCGTAATAGACGTAATAGATCGTAATAGACTGGGACCTGCTTTTTTGTTTGCGTTTTCGAATGTGAATCCCTTTATACGCCTTGCCAGCTGGCCGGGCGGCCGCACCCGCGAAGCCGAAAGGCTGCGGGTGAGGAAAGTCCGGGCTCCATGGAGACACGGTGCCGGTTAATGGCCGGCGGGGGCGACCCTAGGGAAAGTGCCACAGAAAGCAAACCGCCACGATCCGTCGTGGTAAGGGTGAAAGGGTGGGGTAAGAGCCCACCGCGCGACTGGCAACAGGAGCGGCACGGTAAACCCCACCGGGAGCAAGACCGAATAGGGGCGGTGCGAGGGGAAACCCTCGAGGGCTGTTTCCGGCTCACCGCCCGGGTAGGTTGCGTGAGGCGCATGGCAACATGCGCCCAAGATGAATGGCCGCCACGTTCTCGCGCCGCAAGGGGCGAGGGCCATACAGAACCCGGCTTACAGGCCAGCTGGCAATTTTCGTCCAGATTCTACTTTTTCGTCCAGATTCTTGGGGGGAAACTCCCTGATATCAGCAGGTTGCGTCTTCGGGCGCGCTTGCTGGTTCAGGCGCTTCATTGACTGATTCAGCTTTTACTGGGCTGTGCATGGAGCAAGCGTTTCTTGAAACTGGTGCGATTAAATCGTACTTTCCTAAAGCGCGTCGCGTTCGACCGTTCTCTCGCGACGCGCTTTAGGTTGTTGTTTATGCATGTCGTTATCGCAGAACCGCTGCACACTTTTGCGCGACATGCATTAGTACGGGCAGTATCAGGAGCGCAGCATGGGGCAGGTCGACAAACGCAGCATCACGCTTTCGCCGGAACTGGCGGCGCTGGTCGACGATGTGGTCGCCGCCGGAGAATATGCTTCGGCGAGTGAGGTGATCCGCGACGCACTCAGGCAATGGAAGGACCGCCGTGACTTGCACGGCTACACGGTCGAGGAGTTGCGCAAGCTGGTGCAGGAGGGGATCGACAGCGGATCGGGACGATTTGCGTCGATCGATGAAATCAAGGCCGAAGCGCGTAGACGATTGAAATCCGATAACGCGGCATGAATTTGCTGCCCATCATCCGAACTGCACATGCAGAAGAGGATTTGATCGCGATCTGGCTTCATATCGCGCGAGGCGACGAGGCTGCAGCGGACCGGCTGCTCGACCGGATCGAAGCGCGCTGGCAGCAACTGACGATTTATCCTTTCTCGGGCGCACCGCGCGAAGACATCGCGCCCGGCATCCGCCATCTGGTCGTCGGCGAATACCTCACACTGTACCGTGTCGGCGAGGATGCAGTCGAGATCCTGCGTGTGCTGCATGGCCGGCGCAATATCGAAGCCGACGATCTGGCTTCGTGATCGGTTCGCTCAACCGTCGACGCTGTCTAGCCCCCGGGCCAGCGACGCCTCGATCGCCTGCCAAAGCGCTTCCACCGGCTCGCAGCCGACCGACAGGCGAACAAAGCCGGGCGGCACCGCATCACCCCAGCGGGCGCGCCGCTCGGCCGAAGAGTGGACACCGCCGAAGGAGGTCGCCGGCTGGATCAGGGCGCAGGCGCCGATGAACGCTTCGGCCCTGGCTTCACTCCCCAGGTCGAGGCCGACAAGGAAGCCGAAACGCTCCATCTGGGTGGTCGCCAGATTGTGTGAAGGGTCATCCTCCAGTCCAGGAAAGCGGACGGATTTCACGGCCCGATGATTTGTCAGGCGTCGGGCGATCAGTTCGGCCGATGTGCACATGCGCTCGAAGCGGACTTCCAGCGTCTCGAGGCCTCGATGGACCAGCCAGGCTTCGAATGGTCCGGGGATCGAGCCCGACAGTTTGCGCCACTCGCGGATGGCGGTGATGATCCCGGCGTCACGGCTGGCGACATGGCCGAACAGCGCGTCGGAATGGCCATTGGGCGCCTTGGTGTCAGCGGCAACGACGATATCGGCGCCGAGGTCGAGCGGGCGCTGACCGTAAGGCGTCATCGTGGTGTTGTCGGCGACGACCAGCGCGCCGGCCTCGCGCGCAAGGCGCGCCACGCCGGCCAGGTCGCAAATGTCCAGCCCAGGATTGGATGGGGTCTCGACGAACACCAGCCGGTAGCCGGAAAAACCGCCGTCCACAAAGGACTTGGTCGGTCGTGTGTCGAACGGGAGGTCGAAAGGTTTGAGGAAGCGCTCGGCAAGCAGGCGCGGCGTGTAGTAACCATCGGACGGCAACAGGATGCGATCGCCCGCCTTGAGCAGCGCGAAGAAGACCGCAGCGATCGCGGCCATGCCCGACGGGAACGCTACGGACGGCGCCTCCTCGAGGTGGCCGAGCATGTCTTCCACCGCTTCCCACGTCGGATTGTCGTAGCGCCCGTACTGGCTGGCGCCGGCCGGATTGCCGGGCAGATGGAAAGTGGTCGTCATTGTCAGCGGCAGCGAGACCGGATCGCCCTTGGCGAGCTTGACGCCACGCAAATGGGCAAGGGTGGCCGCGCGCGACTTGGCTGTTTCGGACATGTATTTTCAACCTTCTGACCGAGAAAAGAACCTGTTTCTGACCGAGAAAAGACAGGCCAACGCTATGCGTGGTGGCGCTCCGCGGCAAGCCGCCTCCGGTTAGGCCAATCGGCTCTAAACGCTTCGTTAGGCTTAATGGAGCATAAACACGGGAGTGCCGTCAAAGCTGCCCTCATCGGTTGTGGCGCGCGTTTTGTGAAGCCTATTCCCGTTGACGCCCATAGTACCCCATGATATCCCATTCACATATTCAAGCCTTCGTTCCGCGTCAGGGTGAAGCGTACGCCAATCGGGCAGCCGCGGCGGCTGCGCGTTCGCCTGTTTTTGCCTTTTGGAGCGAAGTGAGTTTTGGGCAGGGACCGCGCTGCGGCGGCGCGGGCGGGAGGATGCAGAGGGGTGCGGCGGCGCAAGCGGCCGTAACGCGTAATGGACCGGTTTCTGTCAAGCGCGGTGAACAGGATCGATGCGAAGGGGCGGGTGTCCGTTCCAGCGCATTTCCGTGCGGTTGTGCAGAAGCGCGGTTATTCGGAACTCTATGCGCTGCGCTGCCTGGACCGTCCGGCGATGGATGTCGGCGGGCTCGACCTGCTCGACCGCTACGAGCAGCGCATCGCGCAGGAAGACCCCTTCCTGCAGACCTCGGACGACATGTCGTTCTTCTGCCATGGCGATGGAACCTTTCTCAAGCTCGATCAGGACGGCCGCATCTCGATGACCGATTTCATCCGCGAGCATACCGGCATTTCCGCGGAAGTGGCTTTTGTCGGCCGCGGCAATTTCTTTCAGATCTGGGAACCTGGACGGCTCACCGCCTATGGGGCGGAAGCACGCGCCCGGCTTTTGCAGCTTCGGCAGGGGACGAACCCTGGGGAGCGGCCGGAATGATGGCGGGCTACGGCGATGACCCTCACGCCGTTGGCGGACCAGCCCGTCACATTCCGGTCCTCCTTGCCGAAGTGCTGGAGGCGCTTTCGCCCAAAACGGGCGAGGTGGTCGTCGACGGCACATTCGGCGCCGGCGGCTACACCAAAGCCATTCTGGCGAGGGGCGCCTCGGTTGTCGCGATCGACCGCGATCCGGATGCGATTGCTGCCGGTCGTGTTCTCGAGCAACAATCGGGCGGCAGGCTCCGGCTCGTCCAGGCGCCGTTCTCGACATTGGACGAGCATGTCGAAAGCGCTGACGGCGTCGTGCTCGACATCGGCATCTCCTCCATGCAGATCGATCAGGCGGAGCGCGGTTTTTCGTTCCGTGCCGACGGACCGCTCGATATGCGCATGGCGCAGGCTGGCCTCAGCGCCGCCGATGTCGTCAACTCTTTCAAGGTGGGCGATCTTGCCCGCATCTTCGGGTTTCTTGGCGAAGAGCGCCATGCCGGCCGCATCGCCCGCATGATTGAAAGCCGTCGCGAAAAACATCCGTTCGAGCGCACGCTCGACCTTGCAGACGCCATTGAGACGCATATCGGCCGCGCGCCGAAGGACAAGATCCATCCAGCGACCCGCGTCTTCCAGGCGCTGCGCATTTTCGTCAATGACGAACTCGGCGAACTGGCCAAAGCGCTGTTTGCGGCTGAACGCGTGCTGAAACCGGGCGGACGGCTGGCCGTGGTGACGTTCCATTCCCTGGAAGACCGCATCGTCAAGCGCTTCATCGCCGATCGCGCCGATGCGGCGACCGGATCGCGGCACCTGCCCGAGGCGCAGGCGCGCAGCGCCACCTTCAAAAAGGTGGGCAGCGGCGTGACGCCCGGTGAGGCCGAGATATCGGCCAATCCGCGGGCGCGCTCGGCAAGGCTGCGCGCGGCGATCCGCACCGACGCGCCGGCGCGCGCCGGCGATTTTTCGATTTTCGGGCTTCCAAAACTTCCTGATCCAAAATTTCCCGGTGCCGAGCGGCCGGGAGAGAGGTGAGCACGTGTTTCGTACCAGCGACATAGTCCTTATCGCCGTCATGGTTTCGGCCGCGGCCTTGACCTTCAAGACCAAGCGCGAGGCCGAGGAACAATTGGCGGCGGTGCACAAGATCCAGGCGCAGATCCGCTACGAGGAGGATACGATCGATCTCCTCAAGGCGGACTGGAGCCTGCTTACCCAACCGTCGCGTCTGCAAAAGCTGGCCGAGACCTATAAATCGCAACTCGAGCTCGAGCCGGTCAGCGCCCGCCAGATCATCGGGCTGGACGATCTGCCGGCAAAACCCCTCACCATCGAGGACCTTTCGTCCGAGCGGCTGGGCGGCATGGCCGACAGTTCCAGCAAGGAACCGATGGGCAACGACCCCGTGGTCACCGGAGGCATCGTCCAATGATCGCCAGACTTCCAGTGATCACCAGTCTGCTGACGCGCCGCGCCAAGTCCGGTGACGACGGATCGATTGTGGTCGAAGGCGCCCGCAAGGCGACCGGCGGCAAGGGCAGGACCCGTGTCGTGATGACGATGGCGGTGTTTTTCGGCATCTATCTGACCATCACCGGGCGGCTGGTCTATCTCGGTTTCCAGAACCCCGACCTGTCCGGCGGTCCGCAGAGCCGGGTGACGGCGTCGCGGCCCGACATCGTCGACCGCAACGGCGAAGTTCTCGCGACCGACATCAAGACGGCGTCGCTGTTTGCCGAACCGCGCCGCATTGTCGACGCCGACGAGGCGATCGAAAAACTGGCGACGGTGCTTCCCGAAATCGACTACGAGCAGACCTATCACAAGCTGAAGAGCGGCGCCGGCTTCGTCTGGCTGCAGCGGCAACTGACGCCCAAGCAACAATCTGAGATTCTGCAGCTCGGCATTCCCGGCATCGGCTTCCGCACCGAAAAGCGCCGCTTCTATCCGGCCGGCGAAACCTCGTCCTACATTGTCGGCCTCACCAACATCGACAACCAGGGCATCTCCGGCATGGAGAAATACATCGACGAACAGGGGCTGAGCGATCTTCAGGCGTCCGGCCTGGCGGTGGCCAAGGATCTGAGGCCGGTGCAGCTTTCGATCGACCTGCGCGTCCAGCATATCGTGCGTGACGAGGTCGCCACCGGCATGGAAAAATACCGCGCAATCGCGGCGGGGGCCGTCGTTCTCAACGTCAAGACCGGCGAAGTGGTCGCGATGGCCTCGGTTCCGGACTTCGATCCGAACAACCCCTATAATGCGCACGACAAGGACCGCTTGAACCGCATGTCGGCCGGGCTCTACGAGATGGGCTCGACCTTGAAGAGCTTTACCACCGCCATGGCGCTCGATTCCGGCAAAGTGACGCTGGAAAGCCGTTTCGACGCTACGCGCCCGATCAGGATCGGCCGCCAGACCATCCATGATTTTCATGGCAAGTCCCGGGTGCTGTCGGTGCCCGAAGTGTTCATCTATTCGTCCAACATCGGTTCGGCCAAGGAAGCCGAAGCGGTCGGCATCGAGGGGCACCGCGAATTCCTGCATCGCCTGGGCATCCTCGAGAGAATGCAGACGGAACTGCCTGAGGTCGCCCGCCCGACCGAGCCAAAGGTCTGGAAACAGGTCCATTCGATCACCATCGCCTTTGGTCACGGTGTGTCGACGACGCCGCTGCAGACGGCGGTCGGCTGTGCCGCGCTGATGAACGGCGGCTATCTGATCCAGCCGACATTCCTGAGACGGGCGCAGGAACAGGCGATGTCGGTGGCCAAGAAAGTCGTCAGCGACAAGACCTCCGAGAACATGCGCTATCTCTATGCACTCAATGCCGAGAAAGGCTCAGGCAGGAACGCCAGGGTTCCAGGTTATCGCGTCGGCGGCAAGACGGGAACGGCCGAGAAGGTTGTCAACGGCCGCTACTCAAAGGACAAGAACTTCAATGCCTTCGTCGCGGCGTTCCCGATGGACGATCCGCAATACATCGTGCTTACCATCGCCGACGAACCGAAGCCGGAAAAACCCGGCATGGGTGCGACGGCCGCCTCGAATGCTGGCGCCATGGCTGCAAACATTATCCGACGTTCGGCTTCCATGCTTGGCGTGAAGCCAGATTTCAGCCATGAAAATGGCGCAACGCTGGTTTCCTATCAGTGATTCTGAGGGCGCGCCGGCAACTGCGCGCTATTTTGTTGCTATGAACGGGGTTCGATGAAGCTGAAAGACCTAGCCGGTATCCTGCCTGTCGAGGGGACAGCGTCCTTCGATACGGAGGTTACCGGGATTTCTTTGGATTCCCGCCAGGTAGGACCGGGCGTGGTCTTCTTCGCCCTCGCTGGCACCAAGACCGATGGCGCGGCCTATGCCGCCGATGCCGCCAAGCGCGGCGCCGCAGCGATCGTGACCGGCAAGGGCAGCGGCGCCGTCACCGGACTGCCGGTGCCGGTTTTCGCTGTCGACGATCCGCGCCTGGCGCTGGCGCTGAGTGCGGCCCGCTACTTCGGCAGGCAGCCGCAAACCATGGTCGCGGTGACCGGCACCAGCGGCAAGACATCGGTTGCGGCTTTCACCAGGCAGATCTGGGAGCAGTCAGGCTTTGCCGCTGCTTCGATCGGCACGACCGGCGTGGTGGCGCCGGGCCGCAACGAGTACGGCTCGCTGACCACCCCCGACCCGGTCGACCTGCACAGGCTGCTGCGCGAACTGGCGGAGGCCGGCGTCACCCACGCGTCGATGGAGGCCTCCAGCCATGGTCTCGATCAGCGCCGGCTTGACGGCGTGAAACTCGCAGCCGGCGGGTTCACCAATCTCGCCCGCGATCATATGGACTATCATCCGACAGTCGAGGACTATCATCGCGCCAAGCTGCGCCTGTTCGACGCGCTGCTGCCGAAGGGCGCGCCGGCCGTCATCTTTGCCGACGATCCCTGGTCGGAGCCGACGATCCAGGCGGCAAGGGCCGCGGGACTGGATGTGCTGACGGTCGGCCGCCACGGCGAGTTCCTGACACTGAAGCGGGTCGAGCACGAGCGCCACCGCCAGCGTGCCGAGGTGGAAGTCGATGGCGTTCTCCACGAGATCGACCTGCCGCTGGCCGGCGATTTCCAGATCGCCAATGCCCTGGTTTCGGCGGGCCTCGCCATTTGTACTGGAACACCTGCCGCCAAAGCCCTGATGGCGTTGGAGAAATTGAAGGGAGCCCCGGGCCGGCTGGACCTTGTTGGCACCGCTGTCAACGGTGCGCCGGTCTATGTCGATTACGCGCACAAGCCGGACGCGCTGGAAAACGTGTTGGCTTCGGTCCGGCCGTTCACCACCGGCCGCGTCATCGTCGTGTTCGGCTGCGGCGGCGACCGCGACCGTGGCAAGCGTCCGATCATGGGCGAGATCGCCACGCGGCTCGCCGATGTCGTCATCGTCACCGACGACAATCCGCGCTCGGAAGTGCCCGAAACGATCCGTGCCGCGATTCTTGCCGCTGCACCCGGCGCCATCGAGATCGGTGACCGGCGCAAGGCGATCCACCAGGCAGTCGCCATGCTCCATGCCGGCGATACGCTGATCGTGGCCGGCAAGGGGCATGAGGAAGGCCAGACCGTCGGCGCCGAAACGCTGCATTTTTCCGACCATGAGGAAGTCCGCGCCGCGCTCCAGGAGCACGCCGCATGAGCTTCCTGTGGACCTCAGAGGATCTCGTCGCCGCCATGGGCGGACGACCGCTCGGTCCGATGCCGGAGGGTATCAGCGGCATCTCGATCGACAGCCGCAGCCTTGAGCCGGGCGATGCTTTCTTCGCGATCAAGGGCGAGGCGATGGACGGCCATGATTTCGCGACCGCCGCCATCAAGGCCGGCGCCGGCGTGCTGGTCGTCGCCGAGGGCAAGCTGCCGTCGCTCGGGCGGCTGACGGCGCCGATGATCGTCGTGCAGGACGTCTTGGCCGCGCTGGAAAAGCTGGGGCTGGCCGCCCGCGCGCGCTCGAATGCCAAGATCATCGCGGTGACCGGTTCGGCGGGCAAGACCACCACCAAGGAAGCGCTGCGCCATGTGTTGTCAGTGGTCGGCAAGGTGCACGCATCGGCGCAGTCTTTCAACAACCACTGGGGCGTGCCGCTGACGCTGGCGCGGATGCCTGTGGATTGCGACTATGCCGTGTTCGAGATCGGCATGAACCATCCCGACGAGGTCCGACCACTGGCCAGGATGGTCCGGCCGCATGTCGCCATCGTCACGCTGATCGCCGCGGCACATCTCGGCTTCTTCCGCAATCTGGACGAGATCGCCAAGGCCAAGGCCGAGATTTTCGAAGGACTGGAACCGGACGGCGCCGTCCTTCTCAACCGCGACGACCCGCGCTGGAAGCTTCTGGACAAGATGGCGAGAGCCGCCGGCGTCGAGCACATCTACGGCTTTGGCGAGAATGCCCGTGCAACCTTCAAGCTGCTGACATGCGCGCTGCATGCCGATCATTCCGTCATCACCGCCAAGATCGGCGGTCAGGAGATCACCGCCAGGGTCGGCGCGCCGGGCCGACACATGGTGCAGAATGTGCTGGCTGTGCTGGGCGCCGCGCACCTGGTCGGCGCCGACATCGCCAGGGTGGCGCTGGCGCTGGCCGATCTTTCGGCCGAACGCGGACGCGGCAAGCGCCATGTGCTGCGCCACCCCAAAGGTCCGATCACGCTGATCGACGAGAGCTACAACGCCAATCCGGCGTCGATGAGCGCAGCGATGGCGCTGCTCAATGCGACGCCGGTGTCAGGCGAAGGCAGGCGCATCGCGGTGCTCGGCGACATGCTCGAGCTCGGCGATCATTCGGCGAAGCTGCACGCTGCCCTTGCCGATCTCATCATCGGCACCGAGACGCGCACGGTGTTTCTCGCCGGCCCGCAAATGCGGGCGCTGGCCGACATCCTGCCTGATGAGATCGAGACAGAATATCGCGCCGGCGCGGAGGATCTGAAACTGGTGCTTCTGTCGGCGCTGAAGCCGGGCGACGTGGTGATGATCAAATCGTCGAAAGGCATCGGGTTTTCCAAACTGGTCGACGCACTGCTCAGCAAATTTCCGGCGGCAGCCGCAACCGCCAAACAGACCTAGAGCCAGGTCCGGGGACCGAATCGCATGTTCACACTGCTCGTCGAATTCGCGGACAAGATCTCGGTCTTCAACGTCTTCCGCTACATAACCTTCCGCACCGGCGGCGCGCTGATCACCGCGGCGCTGATCGTCTTCATCTTCGGCCCGGCCATCATCAATTCGCTGAGGCTGCGGCAGGGCAAGGGCCAGCCGATCCGTGCCGACGGGCCGCAGACGCATTTCAAGAAAGCCGGCACGCCGACCATGGGCGGGCTGATGATCCTGTGCGGCATCATCGGCTCGTCGCTGCTGTGGGCGAACCTGTCCAGCATCTATGTCTGGGTGGTGCTGCTGGTGACCCTGGGTTTCGGCTCGATCGGGTTCTACGACGATTATCTCAAGGTGACGAAGCAATCGCATCTCGGCTTTTCCGGCAAGGCGCGGCTGGGGCTTGAATTCGTCATCGCCGGCATCGCCGCCTGGGTGATCATGCACAACGGCCAGGCGCCGTTCTCGTCGTCTCTGACCTTCCCCTTCGCCAAGGAGTTCCTCATCAATCTCGGCTGGTTCTTCATCCCGTTCTCGTGCTTCGTCATCGTCGGCGCCGGCAACGCGGTGAACCTGACCGATGGCCTCGACGGCCTTGCGATCGTGCCGATCATGATCGCGGCGGCGTCCTTCGGCGTCATCGCCTACCTGTCCGGCAATGCGGTGTTCGCCGAGTATTTGCAGATCCATTTCGTGCCCGGCACCGGTGAATTGGCGGTGGTCCTCGGCGCAGTGATCGGCGCCGGCCTCGGCTTCCTGTGGTTCAACGCACCGCCGGCGGCGATCTTCATGGGCGATACCGGCTCGCTGGCGCTTGGCGGCCTGATCGGCACGGTTGCGGTTGCCACCAAGCACGAGATCGTGCTGGTCATCGTCGGCGGCCTGTTCGTCGTCGAGATCCTGTCGGTCATCATCCAGGTCGGCTACTTCAAGATGACCGGCAAGCGGGTATTCCTGATGGCGCCGATCCACCATCATTTCGAAAAGCTCGGCTGGACCGAAAGCCAGGTGGTGATCCGCTTCTGGATCATCGCCGTCATCCTGGCGCTGGTCGGCCTGTCGACCCTCAAGCTGCGATAGGAGGCCGCTTGATCCCCGCCGCATCCTTCGCAGGCAAGCGCGTTTCACTCTTCGGGCTCGGCGGCTCGGGGATCGCCACTGCGCGCGCGTTGATCGAGGGCGGGGCGGAGGTGCTCGCCTGGGACGACAATCCCGGCAGTGTCGCCAATGCCGCGGCCGTCGGTATCGCGACCGGCGACCTGCGTGGCGCCGACTGGGCGAAATTCTCGGCCTTCGTGCTGTCGCCCGGCGTGCCGCTGACGCATCCGAAGCCGCACTGGACAGTGGAACTGGCGCGCGCTTCAGGCGTCGAGATCATTGGCGACATCGAGCTGTTCTGCCGGCAGCGGACCTTGCTGGCGCCGGCTGCACCCTTCGTCGCCATAACCGGCACCAACGGCAAATCGACGACCACGGCGCTGACGGCGCATATCCTGAAATCGGCCGGATGCGACACGCAGATGGGCGGCAATATCGGCCGCGCGGTGATGACGCTCGATCCGCCGGAGCCGGGGCGGCATTATGTCGTGGAATGCTCGTCCTACCAGATAGACCTGGCGCCCTCGATCAATCCGACTGCCGGCGTCCTGCTCAACCTGACGCCCGATCATCTCGACCGTCATGGCACGATGCAGCACTACGCCGCGATCAAGGAGCGGCTGACGGCCGGCAGCGAAACGGCCATCGTCGGCGTCGACGATTCCTGGTGCGCCCAGCTCGCCGACCGGCTGGAGCGGGCAGGCCGGCACGTCATTCGCATTTCGAAGCGCCTGCCGCTGACCGACGGCTATTTCGCCGACGGCACCGATCTGATGGAGGCGGTGCACGGCCGTTACAGCCGGGTCGCCTTTCTCGAAGGCATCGGCTCGCTGCGCGGCCAGCACAATGCGCAGAATGCGCTGGCCGCTCTCGCCGCCTGCCTCAAGGTCGGGCTCGATCTGGGCGAGATCCAGTCGGGGCTGGAGAGCTTTCCCGGGCTGGCGCACCGTATGGAGCAGGTCGGCCGCAAGGGCCATGTGCTGTTCATCAACGATTCCAAGGCGACCAATGCCGATGCGGCTGCGCCCGCATTGTCCTCCTTTTCGCGCATCTACTGGATCGCCGGCGGGTTGCCGAAAGAGGGTGGCATCGAGCCGTTGCGCGGCCTCTTTCCGCGCATCGCCAAGGCCTATCTGATCGGCGAGGCCGCACCAGCCTTCTCGGCGACGCTTGGCGAGGCGGTGCCCTACGAGATCTCCGGCACTCTGGCCGCAGCAGTCGAGCATGCGGCAAGCGACGCGGCGAGGGACGACTGCAACGGCGAGGTGGTGGTGCTGCTTTCACCGGCCTGCGCCAGTTTCGACCAGTTCAAGAATTTCGAAGTGCGCGGCGAAGCCTTCAGGCAAGCTGCGAGCACTATTGATGGCGTGAAGCTCATCGGAGGGGCACGATAATGCAAAGCCGTCTCGACAAAAGCCCGGTTGCCACTTGGTGGTGGACGATCGATCGCTGGTTCCTGGCTGCGTTCCTGTCGCTGATGGGGCTCGGCATCGTGCTGTCCTTCGCGGCAAGCCCGGCGGTGGCCCAGCGCATCGGCCTGGACAGTTTCCACTTCGCCACGAGGCAGATCATCTTCACCATTCCCGCACTTGGCGTGATGCTGGCCGTCTCCTTCCTGGAATCGCGGCAGATCAGGCGCATGGCCCTGGCGATGCTGTGCATCACGCTGGTGCTGATGTTGGCGGTGCTCTACATCGGCGTCGAGGTGAAGGGCGCGCGTCGCTGGGTGTCGCTCGCCGGCGTGTCGCTGCAGCCGTCGGAATTCCTGAAGCCTGCCTTCGTCGTCATCTGCGCCTGGCTGTTTGCCGAACACAAGCGCCAGCCCGACATTCCAGGCAATCTGTTCGCCATGCTGCTGCTGGCCCTCGTCATCTCGCTGCTGGTGGCACAGCCCGATTTCGGCCAGACCATGCTGGTACTCGGCACCTGGGGGGTGATGTTCTTCATGGCCGGGCTGCCATGGCTGTGGATCATCGCGCTGGGCGCTGTCGGCGTCGGCGGCGTGTTTGCCGCCTACACCGTGTTCCCGCATGTCGCCGGCCGCATCGATCGCTTCATGACCGGCGAGGGCGACACGTTCCAGGTCGACATGGGCCGCGATGCGCTGATCAATGGCGGCTGGTTCGGCGTCGGGCCGGGCGAGGGCACCGTCAAGCGGGTGATACCCGACAGCCATGCCGATTTCGTCTACTCGGTGGCCGGCGAGGAGTTCGGACTGATCATGTGCTTCTTCATCATGACCATCTTCGCCTTCATCGTGCTGCGCGGCCTCGGCACCGCGCTCAAGGAGCAGGACGATTTCACACGCTATGCGGTCGGCGGCCTGGTCACGGTCTTCGGTCTGCAGTCGGTCATCAACATGGCCGTCAATCTGCAGCTGATGCCGGCCAAGGGCATGACCTTGCCGTTCATCTCCTATGGCGGCTCTTCGCAGATCGCCATCGCCATCTCGATGGGCATGGTGCTGGCGCTGACGCGCAAGCGACCGGAAAAGCGCAAGCAATTGGGCTTCGCGCCGTCGCGGCGCGCCATGCCGGCGGAGTGAAATGTCGAGGGGCGCGATCCTTCTGGCGGCCGGCGGCACGGGCGGGCATCTCTTCCCGGCCGAGGCGCTGGCGCACGAGCTGATCAGGCGCGGCTGGACGGTGCATCTGGCCGCCGATGATCGTGCCGAGCGTTTTGCCGGCCAGTTCCCGGCGGCGGGCATCCATCCGATCCAGTCGGCGACCATTGGCTCGAAAAACCCGTTCGCCGTGCTCGCCGCCTTCTGGAAGATCTGGGGCGGCGTGCGGCAGGCGTCGGCCGTGATCGGTCGGGTCAAGCCAGCCGTGGTGGTCGGTTTCGGCGGCTATCCGACGCTGCCGCCGCTCTATGCGGCGACGCGGCGCAAGGTGCCGACGCTGATCCACGAGCAGAACGCGGTGATGGGGCGCGCCAACCGGGCGCTCGCCGGCCGTGTCGATGCCATCGCCGGCGGGTTCTTGCCCGAAGATTCAAGCGCTGCAGGCGCCAAGACGGTGACGACCGGCAATCCGGTCAGGCCGCAAGTGCTGGAGGCGGCAAAGACGCCCTATGCGGCGTCGACCGGGGAGCAGCGGTTCCGCTTCCTGGTGTTCGGCGGCAGCCAGGGCGCACAGTTCTTTTCCGATGCGGTGCCGGCGGCGGTTCGACAGCTTTCCGATGCACAACGCAAGCGGCTTGATATCACCCAGCAGGCGCGTGCCGACGATGTCGAGCGGGTGAAGGCGGCCTATGCCGTCCTTGGCGTCGAGGCTGAGGTGTCGCCCTTCTTCACCGACTTGGCGGCGCGCATGGCTGCGGCGCACCTGGTGATGTCACGATCCGGCGCATCGACCGTATCGGAAATCGCGGTGATCGGCCGGCCGGCGCTGCTGGTGCCCTATCCGCATGCGCTCGACCACGACCAGGCCGCCAATGCTGCGGCATTGGCCGCGGCAGGCGGCGCCGAAGTGCATCCGCAATCGACGCTTTCCTCCGAGCGCATCGCCGCGCTCGTCGGAGCGCTGATGGACAATCCGGAGCGGCTGACCACAATGGCAGCGGCGGCCAAATCGGCCGGAAAACCGGACGCGGCACGGTTGCTCGCCGATCTGACAGAGGCTATTGCGTCGAAGAAAAGCGTATCGGAATTCAGGAAGGAGACGCACGTATGAAGATGCCGCAGACGATCGGCCTCGTGCATTTCATCGGCATCGGCGGTATCGGCATGAGCGGCATCGCCGAGGTGCTGCATAATCTCGGCTACCAGGTGCAAGGGTCCGACCAGGCCGACAACGCCAATGTGCAGCGGCTGCGCGACAAGGGCATCGAGTGCTTTGTCGGTCACCATGCCGACAATATCGGCGATGCCGAAGTGGTCGTCGTCTCGACGGCGATCAAGAAATCCAATCCCGAGCTGAAGGCCGCACGCGAGAAACTGCTTCCCATCGTCCGTCGCGCCGAGATGCTGGCCGAACTGATGCGCTTCCGGCAGGCGGTGGCCATCGGCGGCACGCATGGCAAGACGACGACGACCTCGATGGTGGCGACGCTGCTCGAGGCCGGCGGGCTCGATCCGACCGTGATCAATGGCGGCATCATCAATGCCTACGGCACCAACGCCCGCATGGGCGATGGCGAATGGATGGTGGTGGAGGCCGATGAGAGCGACGGCACGTTCCTGAAGCTGCCGGCCGAGATTGCCGTCGTCACCAACATCGATCCCGAACATCTCGACCATTACGGCTCCTTCGACAAGGTGCGCGAGGCCTTTCGCCAGTTCGTCGAAAACGTGCCGTTCTACGGCTTCGGCGTCATGTGCACCGACCATCCGGAGGTGCAGGCGCTGGTCAGCCGCATCGAGGACCGGCGCGTCATCACCTATGGCGAGAACGCACAGGCCGACGTGCGTTTCATCAATCACCGCATGGATGGCCCGACCTCGGAATTCGACGTGGTGATCCGCGACCGCAAGACCGGCGGCCAGTCGACGATATCAGGCCTGCGCCTGCCGATGCCCGGCCGTCACAACGTCGCGAATGCGACGGCGGCGATCGCCGTCGCGCATGAGCTCGGCCTTTCGGCCGAGGCGATCAGGAAGGGCCTGTCGTCCTTCGCCGGCGTCAAGCGGCGCTTCACCCGTACCGGTTCGTGGAACGGCGTCGATGTGTTCGACGATTACGGCCACCATCCGGTCGAGATCACGGCGGTTCTGAAGGCGGCGCGCGATGCCACCAAGGGCCGCGTCATCGCCATTGCCCAGCCACACCGCTTCACCCGGCTTCACGACCTGTTCGACGAGTTTTCCGTCTGCTTCAACGATGCCGACACGGTGATGGTGGCGCAGGTCTATGCGGCAGGCGAAGAGCCGATCGACGGGGTGACGTCCGAGGCATTGGTGTCGCGCATCCGCTCCGGCGGTCATCGCGACGCGCGCTACATCGAAGGCCCCGCGGCGATTGCGCCGGTTATCCGCGACCTGGCCAAACCAGGCGATTTCATCGTCTTCCTCGGTGCCGGCAACATCACCCAATGGGCCTACGCGCTGCCCAGGGAACTCGGCGGTACTGCCTCATGATGCGTGGCCAGGCATTGATCGACAAGCTTGGCGGCCGGCTTGCCGGCCTGCGCGGCCGCATCACGCCCAATGCCGAGATGGACAAGATCACCTGGTTCCGCGCCGGCGGGCTGGCCGACGCACTGTTCCAGCCGGCCGACGAAGACGATCTCGCTGCGTTCCTGGGAGCAGTGCCCGAAGAGATACCGCTGACCACCGTCGGTATCGGCTCGAACCTGCTTGTCCGTGACGGCGGTATTGCGGGCTTCGTCATCCGGCTTTCGGCCAAGGGCTTTGGCGAAGCCGAAGTGATTGCGCCGACCACGATCAAGGCGGGCGCGGCCACCCCCGACAAACGCCTTGCCGCTGTCGCCTATCAGGCTGGCATAGGCGGCTTTGAGTTCTACCACGGCATTCCGGGCGCCATCGGCGGTGCGCTGAGGATGAATGCCGGCGCCAATGGCGTCGAGACGCGCGAGCGCGTTGTCGAGGTGCGGGCGCTCGACCGCAAGGGCAATGTGCATACGCTGAGCAACGCCGATATGGGCTACGCCTATCGCCATTCGGCAGCACCTGCCGGGCTGATCTTCACATCAGCCGTGTTCGAAGGCGTTTTGGCAGACAAGGCCGCGATCAAGGCGGCAATGGACGCCGTCCAGCATCATCGCGAGACCGTGCAGCCGATCCGCGAAAAGACCGGCGGCTCGACCTTCAAGAATCCGGAGGGCACCTCGGCCTGGAAGGAGATCGACAGAGCGGGCTGTCGGGGACTGATGATCGGCGGTGCGCAGATGTCGCCGATGCATTGCAACTTCATGATCAACACGGGAACCGCGACCGGCTACGACCTTGAATATCTTGGCGAGACGGTGCGCGCGCGCGTGCTCGAACGGTCGGGCATCCGGCTGCATTGGGAAATCAAGCGCATCGGCAAATTCCGGCCGGGGCACGAGGTCCAGGAATTCCTCGGACAGTTGCTGTAAGGACTCAACAACACAGTTTTCGCGGCCATTTTTGCGGAAAGTGAATCTCGCGGAATCGTAAGGACTTGCCAGCGATTCAACTCTCTGATTCTCTGCCCTGAAGCGTTTCCTGATTTGAGTCGTTTCGACGCGTCACCAGCGTTTTTCCGTCAGGGGCTGCCTGCCGGGAAACTCGGGGACTCGATGGTGCAGAAATCGTCAGAGCAGGGACTGCTCCGAGCGTTTGAGTGTATGGCCCTTTCCGGGGCGTGTGAGATGCAGACCCGCACTGAAAGGGCCCGCCGTGATAGGGAATGACGGGAAATGAAAAGCAAGCACGTGGCCGTCCTTCTGGGTGGATTCTCGTCCGAGCGGCCCGTGTCCTTGTCTTCGGGGAAAGCCTGTGCCGATGCGCTCGAGACGGAAGGCTACCAGGTCACTCGCGTCGACGTCTCGCGCGATGTTGGATCGGTGCTGGCTGAGCTCAAGCCTGATGTTGCCTTCAATGCGCTGCATGGTCCTTTCGGCGAGGACGGTACCATCCAGGGCATCCTCGAATATCTTGCCATCCCCTACACCCATTCCGGCGTGCTCGCCTCGGCGCTTGCCATGAACAAGGAGCAAGCCAAGAAGATCGCCAAGTCTGTCGGCATACCGGTTGCCGAATCGAAGGTGGTCAATCGCTTCGCCATCCAGAACAAGCACCCGATGAAGCCGCCCTACGTCGTCAAGCCGGTCAATGAGGGGTCGAGCTTCGGTGTCGTCATCGTGCACGAAGGGCAGTCGCATCCGCCGCAGGTCATCGGTTCGTCCGACTGGAAGTATGGCGATACCGTCATGGCGGAGCGCTATGTGCACGGGCGGGAGTTGACCTGCGCGGTGATGGGCGATGTGGCGCTTGGCGTCTGCGAGATCATCCCGACCGGCCATTCCTTCTACGACTATGATTCAAAATACGTCGCGGGCGGATCAAAACACGAATGCCCTGCAAAAATTTCACCGAATATTTACCAAAAAATACAGACACTGACGCTCAGGGCTCACCAAGCTATCGGCTGCCGGGGCGTTTCCCGGTCGGACTTCCGTTATGATGATCGACACTCCGAGAACGGCGAAATTGTCTGGCTCGAGGTCAACACTCAGCCCGGCATGACGCCGACATCCTTGGTGCCTGAGATCGCCGCGCAGGCGGGACACTCGTTCGGCGATTTGTTGAGTTGGATGGTGGAGGACGCTTCGTGTCTGCGTTGAGGTGGGGACAGGGCAAGGGGAAGGGCGCGGCCGGGCCGACGCTGTTCGGTGTGTCGTTGTCGTTCGACCATTTCGTGCTGCCGCGCCTGCTTCGCCGGCCGGCGCGCATGCTCGCGCGTCTGGGCGAGGACGACTTCGAGGTGCCGCCGTTTTCCGCAGCCGTGCTGTCGGCGGCGCTGCTCGTATCGGGCAGTGCCTATGGCGCCTATCTCGGCGGGCATGTCGACGCTATCGTCCAGGGCATCACCGCCCGCACCGGCTTTGCCGTCGACCAGATCAAGGTCGTCGGCAACCGCGCAACCTCCGAGATCGATATTCTCGACAGGATGCAGCTCGATGGCTGGACGTCGCTGATCGGCTTCGATGCCGAAGCCGCGCGGGAACGCATCGCCACGCTGCCCTGGGTCGAGGTTGCGGCGGTGCGCAAGGTCTATCCGCACACGCTGGAGGTGCGCATCGAGGAGCGTGAACCCTTCGCGCTCTGGCAGCAGGGCAGCGAGCTTTCGGTCATCGAGCGCTCCGGCGCCGTGATCGCGCCATTCTCCGGCGGCAAGCAGTCGCTGCTGCCGCTGATCGTCGGCACCGGCGCCCCGGCCAAGGCGCCGGATTTCCTGGCCAGGATCAAGAAATACCCAGAGCTTGCCGCACGGATCAAAGGCTACATCCGCATCGGCGAACGGCGTTGGGACCTGAAGCTGGAAAACGGCATCACGGTCAAGCTCCCCGAGGATGGCGAGGACCAGGCGATCGCCGATCTGCTCAGGATGGACCGAGAGAACGGGCTTTTGACGCGCGATATCGCCGCCGTCGACATGCGCCTTTCCGATCGCCTCGTCGTCCAGTTGACGCCGGAGGCGGCGACGCAGCGTCAGGCCGCGCTCAATGAAAAGCCGAAAATGCCGAAGCGAAAGCCGGAGACGAAGATATGAGCTGGCTTGGCGGCAACAGCGATGCCTCATCGCGCCGGTCCGGCATCATGACGGTGCTGGATGTCGGCTCGAGCAAAGTCTGCTGCGTGGTGGCCAAGCTCAAGCCGCGCGAGGACGGCATGCTGCTGCGCGGGCGATCGCATCGCATACAGGTGATCGGCATCGGCCACCAGAAATCGCAAGGCGTGAAATCGGGTGTCGTCATCGATCTCGACAGGGCCGAACACGCCATCCGCCTTGCCGTCGATGCCGCCGAGCGCATGGCCGGGCTGACCGTCGATTCGCTGATCGTCAACATGACGGCCGGCCGGCTGAAGAGCGAAAGCTTCTCGGCAACCATCAACCTTGGCGGCCATGAGGCCGACGAGGCCGACATCAAGCGCGTGCTTGCCGCCGGCGCCAAGCAGGCGCTGCGGGCCGAACGCGAAGTGATCCATTCGCTTCCCGTCGGTTTTTCGCTGGACGCCGAGCGCGGCGTGCGTGATCCGCGCGGCATGGTCGGCGACCAGCTCGGCGTCGACATGCACGTGCTGACGGGTGACGCGGCACCGTTGCGCAATCTGGAGCTTTGCATCAACCGTTCGCACCTGTCGGTCGAGCGCATGGTGGCGACGCCCTATGCCAGCGGGCTTGCCGCACTGGTCGACGACGAACTCGAGATGGGCGCAGCCTGCATCGACATGGGCGGCGGCACCACGACGATCTCGATGTTTTCGGAAGGCAAGTTCGTTCATGGCGACGCCATCGCCATCGGCGGCAACCACGTCACGCTGGACATGGCCAAGGGCCTGTCAACCTCGCTCGATGCCGCCGAGAGGCTGAAAGTGATGCATGGCTCGGCGCTGCCCGGCAGTGCCGACGACCGCGACCTGGTCTCGATACAGCCGATCGGCGAGGACGGCGAGGTGCCGCTTCAGATCCCGCGTTCGGTGATGACGCGCATCATCCGGGCGCGCATCGACGAAACGCTCGAACTGTTGCGCGACCGGCTGAACAGGTCCGGCTACGGCAACGCCGCCGGCAAGCGCGTCGTGCTGACCGGCGGCGCCAGCCAGCTTTCCGGCCTGCCCGAGGCAGCGCGCCGCATTCTCGGACGCAATGTGCGCATCGGCCGTCCGCTCGGTGTAGCGGGCCTGCCGGAGGCGGCCAAGGGGCCGGCTTTCTCGACGCCGGTCGGGCTTCTGATCTACCCGCAGATGGCGAATTTCGAGAGCCATCCGGCGAAAGGAATTTCTGGTCTCAGGATGACCGGAACAGGCGGAAAACTGCATCGAATGAGTCAGTGGTTGAGAGACAGTTTTTAAAGTGACGGGGACAGCCCCATAGCGGCCGCAGCGGCGAAGCGGCGGGAAAGGCAAAGGACGGAGACAATGACCATCAATCTGCAAAAGCCGGACATCACCGAGCTGAAGCCGCGTATCACCGTGTTCGGTGTCGGCGGCGGCGGCGGCAATGCCGTCAACAACATGATCACCGCCGGCTTGCGCGGCGTCGAGTTCGTGGTGGCCAATACCGATGCGCAGGCGCTGACCATGTCCAAGGCGGATCGGCTGATCCAACTCGGCGCGCATGTCACCGAGGGCCTGGGTGCGGGGTCGCAGCCGGAAGTCGGACGCGCCGCGGCGGAGGAATGCATCGACGAGATCGTCGATCATCTCTCCAACACCCATATGTGCTTCGTCACTGCCGGCATGGGCGGCGGCACCGGCACGGGGGCCGCGCCGGTCGTTGCACGTGCGGCGCGCGAGAAGGGGATTCTCACCGTCGGCGTCGTCACCAAGCCGTTCCATTTCGAAGGTCAGCGCCGCATGAAGACGGCGGATCTGGGCATCGAGGAATTGCAGAAATGCGTCGATACCCTCATCGTCATCCCCAACCAGAACCTGTTCCGGCTGGCCAATGACAAGACGACCTTTGCCGACGCTTTCGCCATGGCCGACCAGGTGCTCTATTCCGGCGTCGCCTGCATCACCGACCTGATGGTCAAGGAAGGGCTGATCAACCTCGACTTCGCCGACGTCCGCTCGGTGATGCGCGAGATGGGCAAGGCGATGATGGGGACGGGCGAAGCTTCCGGCGAGGGGCGCGCCATGGCCGCCGCCGAAGCCGCGATCGCCAATCCGCTGCTCGACGAGACCTCGATGAAGGGCGCCAAGGGGTTGTTGATCTCGATCACCGGCGGCCGCGACCTGACCCTGTTCGAAGTCGACGAGGCGGCGACCCGAATTCGCGAGGAGGTCGACCAGGAAGCCAACATCATCCTGGGTGCGACGTTCGACGAGGATCTCGAAGGCGTCATCCGCGTCTCGGTGGTTGCTACCGGCATCGACAAATCGGCAGCAGACATCGCTGCCGCGCCGATCGCCATCCGCACGGCTCCGCCAAAGCCGGTCAGCCGCCCGGCCGCTCCGGTCACCGAAAGCCGCCCGGCGCCTGTCCAGCAGGGAGGCTACGAGCCGCGCGCCGCCGATCCGGTCGCCGAGGCAATCCAGCTCGCCGAGGCGAATGCGGCGGCGATGGCGCGTCCCGCGCCGGCCTCCCAGGCGGAAGATTTCCGCCCGCAGAGCAAGATCTTCCAGGCGCCGCCGGCCCAGCCGCAGCCGATGCTGCAGCCAATGGTTCAGCAAACGATGCAGCCCGCGCCGCAGCGTGAAGTGCTTCAGCCGGCAGCGCCCCAGCGCATGCCGCGCGTCGAGGACTTTCCGCCGGTGGTGAAAGCCGAGGTGGAAGCCAAAAGCCGTCCGGCCGACCACGAGAACAGCGGACCGATGGGACTGCTCAAGCGCCTGACCAACGGCCTTACCCGTCGCGAAGAAGAGCCTGCACGGCTGCAGCCGGCCCAGCCGCGCGAGCCGAAACTGCGCCAGGCGGCACCCGAAGTGCGCCGCCTTGCCAGCCAGGATCCGCAGCTTTACGCGCCACGCCGCGGCCAGTTGGACGACCAGGGCCGGCTGACGCCGCAGAGCAGGGCTGTCCAGGAAGACGATCAGCTGGAGATTCCGGCATTCCTGCGCCGCCAGGCCAACTGACCTGTTAACGGTCCGTAATAGTTGTTAACAGGCAGACAAGAAATTGTTTGCCTGTTAATGTTAAAAGTGCCTGCAAAACAAGGAGTTAGGAGACCGCATCCGCTTCGGATCGCGGTTACACAGAGTAAGAAACCGTGATTTGGAGACTTCCTGCCGGACCACTATCTTCGCCGCGATCAATTTCGGTTTGCTGGGATTCGGGGAAGTGGCCCTGCCTGCCGATCAAAGAGCCGCGCCTTTGGGCTTATGAAGCGGACGTAGGCAGTATGGGCTATGGGGTTTGTTTTGCACGACTATCAGACGACACTTAGATCGCGTGCGACGCTGACCGGCACCGGCGTTCACAGCGGCAATTCCGTTACCGTTCATTTCCTGCCGGCAGACGCTGATACGGGTGTCGTGTTCCAGCTTTCGAATGGAAGCGAAGTCCGAGAGTTCCGCGCACTCGTTTCCGAGGTCGGCGCCACCGATCTGTGCACCATGCTCGGCGATCCGGCAGGCGAGCACATCGCCACAGTCGAACATCTGATGGCCACGGTTTTCGGGCTCGGCATCGACAATGTCGTCATCGAGATCGACGGCCGTGAGGTTCCGATCCTTGACGGCAGCGCCATGGCGTTCGTCGAGGCCATCGACCAGGCGGGTATCGATACGCTGCCGATCAAGCGCCGCTACATCAGGGTGGTGAAGCCGGTTCGCATCGAGAACGGTGCCTCCTGGGCGGAGTTCAGGCCCTATGACGGCACGCGCTTCGAAATCGAGATCGATTTCGAAAGCCCGGCGATCGGCCGTCAGCTCTTTGCATCCGACATGAACGCCGACATTTTTCGCCGCGATATCGCGCGGGCCCGTACCTTTGGTTTCATGAAGGACGTCGAGCGGCTGTGGGCAGCCGGCTACGCGCTCGGCTCCTCGCTGGAAAACTCCCTGGTGATCGGCGACGACAACCGCGTGATCAACATCGGAGGCTTGCGCTATCCCAACGAATTCGTGCGCCACAAGACGATGGACGCCATGGGCGATCTGGCGCTGGCCGGCGCTCGGTTCATTGGCTGCTTCCGTTCCTATCGCGGCGGCCACAGGCTGAATGCGGCAGCGCTGCGCCGCCTTTTGTCGGACCGTTCGGCGTTCGAGATCGTCGAGACGACACGCCGCGAGCGCGGTCGCACCGTCGAAAAGAGCGCCGTCTATGCACCTGTCTACGCGCCCTGGATGATCTGATTCTTAACGTTTTTCGGGTTTTATGGCCGCCGGCCTGTGTTGCATGAATGCACCATCGGCCGGCGAAATCACGCAAGTGTGCGGGTTGCGCCAGGCTGCCACAAAAATGTGCGAATGGCCGGAGATAGCGTTGCCGGGCACGGCGATTATGGTTATGCCTGCTGCCCCAGGGCGAGATGTCGACTGAAATGACGCCGAAAGGGCGGAATCCAATCATGTTCTTCAAGCGAATTGGTCAATCGAAAGCGCCGCATCGGGCTGTTTTCCTGGCGCTTTCGGTGGTTGTTCCATCGCTGTTCCTGTCGGCCTGCATGTCGTCCGAAAAGGATGTCGACCTGTCGACCTATGTCGAGCAGACCGAGCCGGCAGACGTTCTCTACAATCAGGGCCTCGCCAATCTGAACGCCGGGCGCCTGCAGGAGGCGAGCCGCAAATTCGGTGCGGTCGACCGCCAGCATCCCTATTCCGAATACGCCCGCAAATCGATGGTGATGGGCGCCTTTGCCGACTATCGCCAAGGCAACTATACCGAGGCGATCGGTTCGGCCAAGCGCTATCTCACGCTCTATCCGTCGACCGACGACGCTGCCTATGCCCAGTATATCATCGGGCTGAGCTATTACCGGCAAATCAGGGATGTCACCCAGGATCAGAAGGAAGCGCGTCAGACCGTGCAGACGATGCAGGATCTGGTGACGCGCTGGCCCGATTCCGAATATGTCGACGACGCCAAGGAAAAGATCCGCTTCGCCAACGACCAGCTCGCCGGCAAGGAGATGCAGATCGGCCGCTATTATCTCGAGCGCCGTGAATACATCGCCGCCGTCAAGCGGTTCCGCGTCGTGGTGGAGACCTATTCCAATACGCGCCATGTCGAGGAAGCGCTCGCGCGTCTTACCGAAACCTATTACGCGATGGGGCTGACATCGGAAGCGCAGACTGCCGCTGCTGTGCTCGGCACCAACTATCCCGACAGCGTGTGGTACAAGGATTCCTACAAGCTCCTGCAGACTGGTGGGCTCGAGCCGCGCGAGAATGCGGGCTCGTGGATCGCCAAGGCCGGGAAGCTGATCACCGGCGCCTGAGCGGCGCGTCACCATGCTTTCCAGACTGTCGATCCGCGATATCGTTCTGATCGAGAAGCTGGACATCGACTTCTCGTCCGGTCTTTCGGTGCTGACCGGCGAAACCGGTGCTGGAAAATCCATCCTGCTCGACGCGCTGTCGCTGGCGCTTGGCGCCCGCGGCGACGCCTCGCTGGTGCGGCATGGCGCGGCACAGGGCCAGGTCATTGCCGTGTTCGACGTGCCGCGCAACCATCCTGCCCGCATGCTGCTTGCCGACAACGCTATCGAGGACGATGGCGACATCATCCTGCGCCGCGTGCAGACGGCGGATGGCCGTACCCGCGTCTTCGTCAACGACCAGCCTTCCAGCGTTACACTGATGCGCGATGTCGGTCACGCGCTGGTCGAAATCCACGGCCAGCATGACGAACGTGCCCTGGTCGATCCCGGCGCCCATCGCGAATTGCTCGACAGTTTTGGCGGTCATCTCGGCGCTGTGCGGGCGACCGGCGAGGCATGGCGGTACTGGCGGGCCTGCGAACAGGAACTTTCGCGGCATCGCGCCAAGGTGGAAGCGGCGGCCCGTGAGGCTGACTATCTGCGCGCCGCGGTCGCCGAATTGACGAAGCTCGACCCCCAGCCAGGCGAGGAAGCCGACCTTGCCGAGTTGCGCGCCTCGATGATGCGGGCGGAAAAGATCGCCTCGGAAATCCACGATGCGCAAGATGTGCTCTCAGGCCCGTCTTCGCCCCTGCCGCAACTCGCCAGCCTGTTGCGGCGGCTGCAGCGCAAGGTGACGGAGGCGCCCGGCCTGCTCGACGACGTGGTCAAATCGCTCGATGAGGCGATGCTGTCGCTCGACGCAGCGCAATCGGGCGTGGAAGCTGCACTTCGCGCCACCGAATACGATCCGCGGCGGCTGGAACAGGCCGAGGAGCGGCTGTTTTCGCTGCGCGCCGCCTCACGCAAGCACAGTGTGGCGGTCGACGACCTGGCGCAATTGCGCGATACGATGGCCGCAGACCTCGCCGATCTCGACGCCGGCGAGGAGCGCCTGCACGGGCTGCAGAAGCAGGCCGGCGCCGCGCGCGAGACCTATGACATTTCCGCTGCCCAGCTTTCGTCGCTTCGCCATGCGGCGGCGGTCGGATTGACCAGGGCGGTGATGGCCGAACTGCCGGCGCTGAAGCTCGAACGGGCAGCCTTCATCGTCGAAATGACAAGCGAGGCCGAGAGCCGCATGGAAGACGGCATCGATCAGGTCGAGTTCTGGGTGCGCACCAATCCCGGCACAAGGCCGGGCCCGATGATGAAAGTCGCCTCCGGAGGCGAACTTTCGCGGTTCCTGTTGGCGCTGAAGGTGGCGCTGGCCGACCGCGGCTCGGCGCCGACGTTGGTGTTCGATGAAATCGACACCGGCGTTGGCGGCGCGGTGGCTGACGCCATCGGGCAAAGGCTGGCGCGGCTGTCGAAGCGCGTGCAGGTGCTTTCGGTCACGCACGCGCCGCAAGTGGCGGCACGCGCGGCGACGCATTTCCTGATCTCCAAATCCGGCGGCGCCGATCGCGTCGCCACCGGCATCGCCGAGATGGACCGGGCGGCGCGCCAGGAAGAGATCGCGCGGATGCTTGCCGGGGCGACCATCACCGACGAGGCGCGCGCAGCGGCCGAGCGGCTGCTTCGCGAAAACACCGCGGCCTAAAGCGCGTCGCATTTGAACGAATTCATGCGACGCGCTTTAGGTTCTTGTTTTTATGCATGTCGTTATCGCAAAACCGCTGCGCACGCTCGGTTCAAGCCCGAGGGCATGCTTTTGCGCGACATGCATTAGCGGACCTCATGCTCGGCGTTGTGGATCGAGTCAGGATGTGGCTCCATCCTGCTGTTCAGCAATGATTTTCTCAAAATCCTGATCTATTGTGGCGCGCCGCGCGTCCTTCGAACGCGCAAGGACGCTGTAGCAATTTGATTTCGCGCATGGCCCAGGAAATCGTTCCGGGTCAGCGTCGAGGAGCCGTGCATGCCCGAAAAACCAGTCGATTCACTCGGCGAAAGTGAAGCAGCCAGCGAGCTGAAACGGTTGGCCGAGGAAATCGCCGCCCACGACCAGCGTTACCACGCCGAGGACGCGCCGACGATTTCGGACGCGGCCTACGATGCGCTGCGGCGGCGCAACCTTGCCATCGAGCAGCGGTTTCCTGCCCTTGTGCGCGAGGATTCGCCGTCACGCAAAGTCGGCGCGGCGGTGTCGGAGAAATTCCGCAAGATCGTCCATGCCATTCCGATGCTGTCGCTCGACAACGCTTTCGCCGATGCGGACGTGATCGATTTCGTCGGCCGGATCCGCCGTTTCCTCAGGCTCGGCGCCGACGCGCCGCTGGCGATGACTGCCGAGCCGAAGATCGACGGCCTGTCGCTGTCGCTGCGCTACGAGGCCGGACGGCTGGTGACGGCGGCAACGCGCGGCAATGGCCAGGTCGGCGAGGATGTGACGGCCAACGCCCGCACCATCGCCGAGATTCCCAACGTGCTCTCAGGCGATTGTCCCGATGTGCTGGAAGTGCGGGGCGAGGTCTATATGCGCCTCACCGACTTTGCCGAGCTCAATCGCCGCAATGCCGAGGCCGGAAAGCAGGTTTTTGCCAATCCGCGCAACTCGGCGGCAGGCTCCTTGCGCCAACTCGACACCTCGATCACAGCCAGCCGGCCGCTGCGGTTTTTCGCCTATACCTGGGGTGAGGTGAGCGCCATGCCCGCCGACACGCAGATGGGCATGGTGGCGGCGTTCGAGCGCTTTGGCTTCAGGGTCAATCCGCTGATGAAGCTGTTCGACAGCGTCGAGGGACTGCTCGAGCAATACCGGCTGATCGAATCCAACCGGGCGACGCTCGGCTACGACATCGACGGTGTCGTCTACAAGGTGAACAGCCTCGAACTGCAGCAGCGGCTGGGCTTCGTCTCGCGTTCGCCGCGCTGGGCGATCGCTCACAAATTCCCGGCCGAGAAGGCGACGACGATCCTGACCGGCATCGACATCCAGGTCGGCCGCACCGGCGCGCTGACGCCGGTGGCGCGGCTGGTGCCGGTGACGGTCGGCGGCGTCGTGGTGACCAACGCGACACTGCACAATGAGGACTACATCAAGGGCATCGGCAACAACGGCCAGCCGATCCGCGAAGGCCGCGACATTCGCATCGGCGACACGGTGAGCATCCAGCGTGCTGGCGATGTCATTCCGCAGGTCATCGACGTGGTCATGGAAAAGCGGCCGCCCGACAGTGTGCCATATGCTTTCCCAGTGCTTTGCCCGGCCTGCGGCAGCCACGCCGTGCGCGAGGAGGGGGAAGCAGTCAGGCGCTGCACCGGCGGATTGATCTGCCCCGCGCAGGCGGTGGAGCGTCTGCGCCATTTAGTCTCTCGGGGTGCTTTCGATATCGAGGGGCTCGGTGAGAAGCAGATCGAGTTCTTCTTCCACGCTGAGGATCCGACACTACGCATCTATTCGCCGGCCGATATTTTTACGCTGAAGAAGCGGCAGGCAGCATCGCTGACCAAGCTCGAGAACGTTGACGGTTTCGGCGCGACCTCGGTACGCAAGCTGTTCGCGGCAATCGACGATCGGCGGCAGGTCGAGTTCTCGCGCTTCCTCTATGCGCTCGGCATCCGCCACATCGGCGAGACCAACGCCAAGCGGCTGGCCCGCCATTTCCTATCCTTTGCCGCCTTCCGCGAAGCCGGGCAGAACGCCGTCATGCCGGCCGGCAAGGGCGACCCTGGCAACGCTGCCTGGCAGGAGTTGAACGGCATCAACGGCATCGGCTCGATCGTTGCCGAGGCGGTGGTCGATTTCTTCGCTGAAGACCATAACCGGCAGGCGCTCGATGCATTGCTGGCGGAAGTAACAGTGCTCGACGAGGAGCCGGTCGGTGGCGTGTCGTCGCCGGTCTCCGGCAAGACGGTGGTCTTCACCGGCGCGCTGGAAAAGATGTCGCGCGACGAAGCCAAGGCGATGGCCGAAAAGCTCGGCGCCAAGGTCGCCGGCTCGGTGTCGAAGAAGACCGATCTCGTCGTTGCCGGGCCAGGTGCTGGCTCCAAGCTCAAGCTTGCCACCGAACTCGACATCGAGGTGATCGACGAAGACGCTTGGTTGGCGCGGATCGGCAAGGCGTGATGGAAGGCGCGTTCAGCGGTTTCGGCCAAAAGGCCATTCCCTTCCTCAAGGCGCTCGATTTTCATCAGAGCCGGGAGTGGTTTCTGGAAAACCGCGACCTCTTCGAAAGCGAGCTGCGCGACCCCTTCGGCGATCTGGTCGAAACGCTCTCCGAGCGCTTCGCGGCAGCGGGGCTGGGCTTGCGCGGCGATCGCAAGAAGTCGCTGTTCCGGATCAATCGCGACGTGCGCTTCGCCAAGGACAAACGGCCCTACAACCGGCATCTGTCGGCAATCCTCTCGCCTGATGGCACCAAGATGGAACAGGGCGTGTTCTTCATCCATATCGGGCTTGAGCGCTGCTTTGCCGGCGTCGCCTGGTGGCAGCCCGGACCGGCGCTGCTGCTGGCAATGCGCAACGCCATCGCGACGCGGCCGGGTGAATTCCGGGCGCTGATCGAGGCGCTGAAGCAAAACCGCCTCGAACTCGATGCGGAAGGCTGCATGAAGCGCGCGCCACGCGGCTTCGAGCCTGTCACGGCGGCCGATCTCGCGGCGGCCATCCGCAACCGGCATTTCGCCGTCCGGCACGAAATCGACCCTGCGGGAATCCACGGGCCGGCGCTGGTCGACGAGCTGGTCGATTTCGCCTTGCGGGCCAAGCCGCTGCTCGACTGGGGCAGGGCGATCGAAGCCAAGGTCCCGGTGGACTGAGCACTGGCCGAAACGCGCACGCCTGAACCTGCGACGAGGATCACTTCCGCTGATCGTTGGCTCAAGCGAATTGGTGTGACAAGGCTGACAGCGCTCCCTACATACCAGCTTTCCCCCGCATCGGCCCGAAAATCGGGATCGATTTTCGGATGGCCCGACGCGTGGAATCAAAGTGTTAGAGCGTCCTTTGATCGTCCAAAAGGACGAGCGGCGCTCTGTGGATTCAAAGTGTTAGAGCGTCCTTTGCTCGTCCAAAAGGACGAGCGGCGCTCTAAGGAGTGGCTGATGTCGGCGGAAGCAATCTCCGAAAACCGCGCAAAAAGCGATTTCTGGCAAGGCGTACGGCTCAGCATGCCCGTCGTGGTGGCGGCGGCGCCGTTTGGACTGCTGTTCGGGGCGCTCGCCGTCGACAACGGATTTTCGGTGCTTGAAGCCTTGCTGATGAGCGCCATGGTTTTCGGCGGCGCCAGCCAGATGGTCGGCATCGAATTGTTCGGGCAGCATGTCGCGCCTTGGCTGATCGTGCTGTCGATCTTCGCCGTGAATTTCCGCCATGTGCTTTACTCCGCGGGCATTGGCCGGCGCATCGCGCACTGGCCGCCGGTGCAGCAGGCGGTCGGCTATTTCCTGCTCACCGATCCGCAGTTCGCCGTGGCCGAGCGCAAGGCGGAGGCTGGCGAGACGGTCGGCTTCGCCTGGTATATGGGGCTTGGCCTGCCGGTCTATGTGTTCTGGGTGACCGAAAGCGCGCTTGGCGCGGTATTCGGCAGGCTTATTCCCGATACCCATGCGCTGGGCATCGATTTTCTGCTGCCGATCTATTTCCTCGGACTGGTCATGGGCTTTCGCAAACGGCCACTTTGGCTGCCGGTGGTCGTCGCCAGTGCTGCTGCCTCCATCATCGCCTACAAGACGGTGGGCTCGCCCTGGCACGTCTCGATTGGCGCCGTGGCCGGCGTGCTGCTCGCGGTCATCCTGCCGCCGCGCCACAGCGGCGTGGAGGCGCGGCCATGAGCACAACCTTGTGGATCATCATCGCCGGTGCGATCGCGACCTATCTGACCCGCATCGGCGGCCATCTGGTGATCTCGCGCTTCGAAAACATCCATCCGCGCGTCGAGGCGGGGCTGAACGCCGTGCCGGCGGCGGTGCTGACGACGCTGGTGGCGCCGGCGGCGCTTGGCGGCGGGCCGGCGGAATGGGCGGCGTTGATCGTTGCCGGGCTGGTCTCGCTGCGCGGCGGGCTGATGGCGATGTTTTTGGCCGGCGCCGTCGTGCTGGTGCTGGCCCGGCAGTTCGTCGGGTAACCGGACCGGCTGAGTACGCCAGTCTTACTTGCGCACGATGTTGGAGATCGCGGGATCGAATCGACCTCCTGCAAAGAGCCTGCGCATCGTCTCTTGCGGATCGAGACCAAACGTTTCGGCTGATGTCACCGCAATCAGCGCGTCGAGGTCGAGCGTCGGGGCGAGGTCGCGTCCTTGGTAGAGCGCACCGGCAGACAGTCCCGGCCAATCGGCCAGCACCCGCCCGCCATTCACCGCTCCGCCAGCGATCATCGCAGCCGATGCCGTACCGTGGTCGGTGCCGCCAGTGCCGTTGACGGCGACAGTGCGGCCGAACTCGGTGGCGACCAGCACGGTCGTATCCTTCCAGACATCGCTGAGGCCAACGTGCAACCCATCGATGAGCCCGTCGAGCGCTCTGAGCTGGTTGGCCAGCCTGGCTTGCTGGCCGCTATGGGTGTCCCAGCCGCTGGTTTCGATCATGGCAACGCGCGGTCCGCCGGCCTTGGCGAGGAAGCCCGCGGCGGTGCGGCCGACGCTCGCTGCGTCCTTGCGCTGCGCGTTCACCGCGCCCAACGCCCTTGTCTCCATCGCGCTGCTCCACAGCGCATGCAGCTGTTCGTCGGCGTCATAGAGCTTGCCGACGCGCGTCATCAGGTCGTCCGGCGCCACTGGCAGGGCGGACGGCGCATAGGAGGTGACGTCTGCCTCGCCTCGCAGCGCCAGCGGGATGGTCGGTGCAAAAGCGATTGCTTCGCCGCGAGACTTCGGCAGCATGCCGACCAGCCGGTTCAGCCAACCGTCCTTGCGCTCGTAGGGCGACCTGCCGCCGCTTTCGAGCACATTTTGACCGTCGAAATGCGAGCGCTCGCGATAGGGCGAAGCGACCGCGTGGACGAACAGCGCCTGCTTGTCCTGATGCAGCTTGCGGAGACCGGTGAGCGAAGGATGCAGGCCAAACGTGCCGTCAAGCTTTATCGGATCGTCGATGACCAATGGGCCGCGCAGTGCGCGGTAGGCGGGGTCGGCATAGGGAACGATGGTGTCCAGCCCGTCCGCGGCGCCGCGCTGGATGATGAAAACGAAGCGGCGATCGGTTTCCACATTGGCGAAGACGATGCGCGGCGCGATCAGCATCGAGCCGAGGCCGGCGCCGGCGAGAGTAAGGAATTGACGGCGTTCCATCTTGGTCATCTCCTCTGGAAATCATCTTCGCTGAAAGTCATCTTCGTTGGAATTCGGGCGACACGAGCAGCAGCGCGATGCCGGTGCGCCGGCTCTCGGCGCGCTCGATCTCGGCCATCGCCAGGTCGCTGAGCGAGCCGGCAAAGAGTTTTCGCGCGAGATCTCGCGGATCGATATCGCCAACCTGCGCGGCGAGGCGCTGCGCCACCTCGACCCGGCGGACCAGTGCGTCGGGTGCTGCCCAGCTCCCGGCAACATCGTCATAGCCGGCCGGCGAACGCGGCCGCCATGCCGGTTGGCCGAGTTGGTTGAGCAGTTGCGCCAGACGCGGCTTGCCGAGTTCGCTGCGGCCCAGGCCGCGCAGCGCCGAGATCGTCCATTCCCACGGCGTCTTGAACTTCGCCGCTGCTGGTTGCCAGGCTTCTGGACTGTCGAGGAGCGCGCGGTAGACCGCGACGAGATCGCCCTTTGACCGGCGAAAGGCTTCGGCGAGCCGCGTCACGACCGCGGCCGGCGGTTCGTCGGCGATGAAGTGGCGCGCCAGCTTGGTTGCGATGTGCGTTGCGGTTGCCTCGGCCGCCGCGAGGTCGCCGAGCACGGCGAGCGCCTGTTTGTCGCCGCGCTGGTCGTAGGTCTGGCCGATGATCGTGCGTTGGCCCGGTTCGTGCAGCCCGGGTCGAAAGGTGAAAGCGCCGGCCTGGCCTCGCCCTTTAGCGCGTCCGGTGCTGAAACCGGTCAGCGCCAGTGCGAATTCGGTCACGTCGGCCTGACTGTAGCCGGAGCGTGCACCGAGTGTGTGCAGTTCCATGATTTCGCGGGCCAGGTTCTCGTTGATGCCGGGTTTGCGCTTGGCGCTGCGTTTTGCGGCGCGTTTGGCAACTTTCGAGTTGGGACCGATCGAGCGCACCTGGTCGAGATAGAACAGCATCGCCGGGTGGCGCTCGGCGGCGAGCAGCATATCTTCGAAGCGGCCGAGCACATGTGGGCGGATCGCCTCGCGCTCGAAGGCGCCGGCGATCAGGGTCACCTGCGGTTTCTCCGCCGAGATGGCGAAATGGTTCGACCAGAAATGCACGAGCCGTTCGACGAAGGGGGTCGATGTTTCGAGCGCTGCGCGTGCTCGCATGTCGACCTCGTCGCGATAAAGCGCTTGAGCCTCCTGGCGCGCCGCCTTGCGGGCGGCCATCTTTGCGGCCGCGTCGGCGTCTTTGGCCTCGAGCATCGCTTCGGCATAGCCGGCGCCGAGTGTGGCCGAGTCCTGCGCGCCGGAAAAGACCGCCGGGTTTGCGTCGTAGCTTTCGAACTGCGCTATCAGCCAGGATTTCGGGTCGGCCGGCGCCTCGTCGTCGGGCCGGGCGCCCAGGCCGAAGCGGTTGAGCGCAACCGCCACATCGCTCGGACTTGCCAATGGTGCCTCCGTCAGCATTGCTTTTGGAGGCTTCAACGCGGCAGCGACTGGAATCCGTCGCTGTTTCCAGCTCTATTTTTCGCCCGCTCGGCGCAGCATGTTGCTGCGGCCGCGCAGGCCGTCGACAAGTCGCGCCCTGTCGGCTGCCATCAGTCCCGTCGCGAAGGTCACGATTGCCTGTTCGAGCCGGCCGCGCAGCGCCATATCGGCTTGCCGGACCGAGGCGAGCGTCTCATTGACCGCCGCTGCGTCGATCGGCTCAGCCTCGATCAGGCGCGCCACCGCCTCGCGGCCGACCCGAGCCGCTTCGATGTCGGCAGCCGACTGGCGCCGCGCCTCTGCGAGCGCCTGGCGGAAGGCCTTGCGCTGGTCGGGCGACAGGCCGGCCGCGGCGAAGCGCAGGCCGCGCTGGTCGCCCGCTCTGTCGCGCTGCCCCTGCTGCGCCTGCCATATATAGCCAGCGCCGGCGGCGGCGCCGAGCACGAACACGTTCAGTGCCAGCGAGACGGCAAGCAGGATCCTGATGCTGCGTTCGCTCATTGCACGTCCCCCTGCATGTCGCCGAATGCGGTCAGCGCATAGGTGTCGCCATCGTCAGGGGCGCTGTTGGGCGGCAGCAGCACGGCGACTGTCAGCGCCCCGGCCAGCGCGCCCGCCAGTCCGATGCCGGCCAATCCGGCACACCGCCAAACGAGTTGGGTGCGGCGCCAAAGCGCAGACGGCGCCGTGGCGATGATCCTTCGCGCGAGCGCGTCGTCCGGAGCTGCGACGCGATGGCGCGACAGCAGATCGTCGAGCTCCACCGCCGGTGCAAGCGCGGCTTCGGCTTGAGCCGGATTGGCGGCGATGAAGTCCAGCGCTGCCGTGCGCTCGTTTTCAGGCCAGCGCTGCGGCGACCCGCCATAGGCGGCAACGAGCTCGGAAAACCTCTCTGGAGTCATGTCATTTCGTCCCTGTCTCGTCCGAGCCTGGAGCGCAGCTGCCGCCGCGCCCGCGACAACAGGCTTTCCAATGCCTCGATGCTGATGCCCATGACCTCTGCCGCATCGCTATTCGAAAGCTCCTGATAATACTGCAGCACGATCGCCTCGCGCTGGCGCTCCGGCAACTCGGCCAGCGCGCGCCGCACCTGGTGCTGATCGTCGGCCGCGAGCATATCCGCTTCCACGCCCGGGCGTTCGTCGGGGCGATCGGGAAGTTCCGCCACCGGCGTCTCCCGCCGCCTGCGCAGCCGGTCGTAGCAGAGATTGAGCGCGACGCGATGCAGCCAGGTGTCGAACTTCGCCTCGCCGGCGCGCCAGCCCGGAGCCGCCCGCCAGATGCGCAAGAACGTCTCCTGCGCGACATCCTCGGCCTCGCCGCGGTCGCCCAGCATTCGCGTGGCGAGACGGATCAGCCGCGGCAGCTTGCGCTCGACCATGGCTTCCACCGCAGCCGCATTGTTCTGAGCGATCAGCGCCAGCAGCCGCTCGTCGGTTTCGCCCACGCTCTGCCTTCTCGTTCCACCACGCCAGACCTTGTGCCGACACGACCGTCACCCTGCACCCGCCATGTGTCTTCAACGAGTTTCAAAGCGAAATCCGTCGGCGACCTTGGAGGTTAGAAGGCAGCGATAAGGCCGCAGGCCATTGCCTGCGGACCGGCATCCTTGGGTCCCTAGCTGAGCCACCAGTCTTTCCGAGAAATCAAATCTTCTGGTCGTGCGGCAGCGGTGCGGTTGCCTTCTCCAGCCAGGCCAGCGTCTCGCCGTCGAGCATCGGTCCGATCTCGGCCAGCACGCGGGCGTGGTATTGGTCGAGCCAATACAGCTCGTCGCGCGTCAAAAGGTCAGACCGCACCAGCCTGGTGTCGATCGGCGCCAGCGTCAGCGTCTCGAAGCCGTGCATGGCGATGTCGCCGCCCTCTATCGGTTCGGCCGGCGTCACCAGGATGAGATTCTCGATGCGAATGCCGTAAGAACCCTCCTTGTAGTAGCCCGGCTCGTTGGAGACGATCATGCCTGCCAGCAGCTTTTCGGTGCCGGTCCTGGCGATGCGCTGCGGGCCCTCGTGCACGGCCAGATAGGAGCCGACGCCATGGCCCGTGCCATGGGCGAAATCGCAACCGTGTTTCCACAGGGCAAGGCGCGCCACGGCGTCGATCTCGGAGCCGCGCGTGCCCGGGGGAAAGCGCAGCATGGAAATGCCGATCATGCCCTTCAGCACCAGCGTGAAGCGTTCGCGCATTTCCTCGGTCGGTGTGCCGATCGGCACGGTGCGGGTGATGTCGGTGGTGCCGTCCTGATACTGCCCGCCCGAATCGAGCAGGAACAGTTCGCCAGACTGAAGCTTTCGGCTGGTGGCGCGGGAAACGCGGTAGTGCATGATGGCGCCGTTCGGGCCGGCGCCGGCGATGGTGTCGAAGGACACGTCGCGCAGCGGCATCTGTGTTTCCTCGCCGGTGCTGCGGCGGCACTGCTCGAGCTTGGTGACGACCGCGATCTCGTCGAGCTTGCCCGGTTCCTGGCGGTCGAGCCAGCAAAGCAGCTTGGCAACGGCGGCGCCATCGCGGCGGTGCGCGGCGCGGGCGCCGCTGATCTCGGCCTGGTTTTTCGTCGCGCGCGGAATGCGGGCAGGGTCGGGTGCGGTGATGACGGTGCCGCCATTGTCCTCGACCAGCATTCTCAGTCTCTCCGCCGCCAGCACCGGATCCAGCGCGATCTTAGCGCCGCCCTTGGCCAGGGCTGCGATAGCAGCTTCGAATTCACCGGGTTCGTGCAATTCGGCGAGCTGCGTCAGATAGGCCGCGACGGTGCGTGAAAACTTGCGCTGGTCCATGAAAAGCAGGTGCGATCGATCGGCGGCGAGCACGGCGAAGCCGAGCGCCAGCGGCGTGTGCGGCACATCGCCGCCGCGGATGTCGAAGGCCCAGGCGATGGAGGACGGGTCGGTCAGCACGGCATGGGTGGCGCCATCCTTGCCGATCGACTCGGCCAGCCGCGCCAGCTTGTCCTTGGCCAATTCGCCGGCAAAGCCGATAGGATGAAGCTCGACCGGCGCCAGCGGCGGTTCGGGCTGGTTCTGCCAAATGGCGTCGATCGGATTCCTCTCGAGCGGCACCAATGTCGCTCCCGATTTTTCGGCCGACGCTTTCAGCGCTTTCACGTCGCCGATCGTCTGCAGCCACGGGTCGAAGCCAAGCCGCACGCCCTTGCCGAGATTGTCCTTGATCCAGGTGGCGGGCGGATTGTCGACCAGGCTTTCGATCGAAAAGATGTCGAGATCGACCTCGTGGCGCACCTGCAGCGTGTAGCGGCCGTCGACGAACATGATGGCACGGTCGCCGAGCACGATGGCGACCCCGGCCGAGCCGCTGAAGCCGGTCAGCCATTTCAGCCGCGCCGAGCGGTCGGCGACATATTCGCCCTGATGCTCGTCGGCACGAGGCACGATGAAGCCGTCCAGCCCGTTGGCCGCCAGCCATTGACGCAGCAACGCCACACGTGGCTTGCCGACGGCGGGGTCGCCTGCGGAATCAAAGGTCTGGAACATCATGGCCTCTCCTCGGATGCTGGATGCGAGCGGCGGACTAGTCGACCCGTGCCGCCGCTCACATCCAGGTTTTATGTTTGAGCATCGGGTTTTCCCAAAACCGGTTTCCACTTTTGGGCCCGATGCTTTGGCGCGACCGTAGCGCATGACCCCGAAAATCGGAATCGACTTTTGCTACGCCAGGCGCCGGCCGAATTCGGTCCAGCAGGGCAATCGCTTCAGGTCTGCGCTGCCCCTCATTGCCCGGCAGGGCAATGAGGGACAACGCCGACATCGACGGTGGTCATTCTACGTGAGCTGGGAGGCCCTCTTTTGCCTGCAGTGATTGCCCTGTTCGGTCCAGCATCGCTTTTGCGCATGGACGCCATGCAGAATCAGCGATTTAAAAAAAGGTCAGCAGAGCTTACCTTTTTGGCGTGGAGGAACGAGTCTTACTGCCCTGCAAAGGAGACCATCATGTCCACGATTTCAGCCAGACGCGGATTTTTCAGAAGCGCCGTGAACGCTCTCATCGAAGCGCGCCAGCGCGAAGCGAGCCGCTATGTGAGCGCGGTTCTGCTTGGCTTTGACGACGAAACGCTGAAAGCGAACGGCTACGATCGCGAAGAACTGAAGAAGGCGGCAAGGTCGCGCTATGTCTGAGCGAATTTGCGGCGTGCGATTGAAGGCGCTGCGCGTCACCGCTTGAGGTGGATTGTCACCCAGCCTTCGCGATGCAACGTCCTGACATGGCGGAACTGCTGGCCGACATAGGCGGAGATCACCGCGTCGCGCTGCCGGTCGAGGATGCCCGACAGCACGATCGAGCCGCCCAAACCGACATGCCCGGCCATTTCGGGCGCCAGCCGCATCAGCGGCCGCGCCAGTATATTGGCGACGATGAGGCCAAAAGGGCCGCGCGCGGCAAAAATCGGATGGTGGAAGCCCGGCGCCGTCACCGTTTCGACGAGCGCCTTGACGTGGTTGAGCCGCGCGTTGGCGGCGGCGACTTTTGTGGCGACCGGATCGATGTCGGTCGCCAGCACCGGGACATGGGCGAGCTTGGCCAGCGCGATGGCCAGCACCGCGCTGCCGGTGCCGAGGTCGAGCGCGTTGCGCGGGCGCTCGCGCCGCACGACCTGTTCCAGCATCTCGAGGCATCCGGCGGTGGTGCCGTGATGGCCGGTGCCGAAAGCCAGGCCCGCTTCGATCTCGATGGCGAGTTCGCCGCTGTGGCGCTTCCTGCGGTCATGCGCGCCGTGGACGAAGAAACGGCCGGCGCGTACCGGCTTCAGTCCCTCCAACGAACGCGTCACCCAGTCGATATCAGGCACGGGCTCGCGCGCAATCGGCCTCGACAGGGCCAGCCCGGCAAGGATCTCCTTCAAGCGCGCCTCGACGGCATCGACATCGCCGTCGGCATAGAGTGACACTTCGTGGATGTCGCGGTCCTCGTCGACGTCGACCAAGCCAATCGGCAGGCCCTCATCTTCGAATGCCGCTTCGAACGCCGCGAAGATACGGTCGGCCTCGATCTTTCCAGTGGTGAAATAAAGCCGCGTTTGGGTCATCAAACGATTTTCTTCGTGAGCATGATCTTGTCCGAAAACCGGTTCCCACTTTTCGCTGGCGCGGACCGTCGGTTCGGGACCATGCACTAACCTGCCGCCAGCCGCTTGAGCTTGGCGATGGCGGCGTCCGGGCTTTCGCCATAGGCGATGGTGCCGGCGAAATCGCCCCTGGCGTTGAGCAGCAGCACCGAAGCAGTGTGGTCCATCGTGTAGTCGCCGTTGCCGGTATCGACCTTTTTTGAATAGATGCCGAAGGATTTGGCCATGGCGCGGACCTTGTCCGGATCGCCGGTGATGCCGAGGATGCGATCGGAGAAGTTGCTGATATAGGCGTTCATGATTTCGGGCGTGTCGCGCTCCGGGTCGACCGTCACGAAATAGGCGCGCAGGTTCTTGCCATCGTCGCCCATCGTCTTCAGCCAGCCGGCCAGTTCGAACAGCGTGGTCGGGCAGACTTCCGGGCAGTGGGTGAAGCCGAAGAAGACGACGCTGGGCTGGCCGCGAAAGGCAGCCTCGGTGATTGGAGCGCCCTTCTGGTCGACCAGCGTGAACGGCGCGCCGAACGGCTCGCCGCCATAATGCCCGCGGTACCATTCAAAGGTGAGCCAGCCGATGCCCGCCGCCATCAGGACGAGAATGCCGACCAGTATTGAACGCATCATCAATTGGCTGTCCGTCGCTATTTTCATCGGCGCCGTATCGGCGCCTTTGGAGCTTGTTGGGCGAACACTCTTAACGGTTTGATCTCGCTCGCGCAAAGATGTCGCGTTGCCGCAACCGGCTTTCTCTTAAAAAATGATCCGCTTGCAAAGTGCTGCCGCCCGTCCCACCTGAGGTCGGCAAAACTCGAACGGCAGGAGGCTTCCTTGCAAGGACTGATTGGGCAAGGACTGATTGGGCGAAAACTGATCGGCGCTTTGGCCGCATGCCTTGTCGTCGGTGCTGGTGCGGCTGTCGCTCAGGAGGTCGGCAAGGTCGGCGTCGACTGGCTCGGCAACGACATCATCGTCGAGGCGATCAAGGACCCGAAGGTTGAAGGCGTGACCTGCCATGTCTCTTATTTCGACCGTGGCGTGATCGATCGCCTGCAAAAGGGCAACTGGTTCGAGGACCCATCCGATTCCTCGATCGCCTGCCGCCAAACCGGGCCGATCACCATCGGCGACATCGACATGAGCGAGGCCGGCGAGGAGGTGTTCAAGCAAGGCATCAGCCTGATCTGGAAGAAACAGGTGGTGAACCGCATCTACGATAAAGCCAACGAGACCCTGATCTATCTGTCGCATTCGCGCCAGGTGCAGGACGGTTCGGCGAAAATGTCGGTCACCACGGTGCCGCTCTATGGCCAGAACGTGGAGTGGACCAACGGCAAGCCGAAATAGGCTCTGGAAACAGGTGACGACGATTGCTCCCGCTTGCGGGACTAACCGCTCGGGCGTAAAGCCGCCGGGATGGACCGTCCCGAAAACCTCGTCCTGAAAGACCCCGAGCCGCGGATCCACCCGACCGCGGAGTTGAAGGCATGCAAGCTTGGGCGCTACGCCTCGATCGGCGAGCGGGTCATCTTGCGCGAAGTCATAGTCGGTGACTTCTCCTATTTCGAGCGCCACGCCGAGGCGATCTACACGACAACAGGCAAGTTCTGTTCGATCGCCGCCAACAGCCGTATCAACGCGCTCGAGCATCCGATCGAACGGTTGACCCAGCACAAGATCAGCTATCGGCCAAACGAATATCTCCGCTGGCTCGGCGTCGACGCCGGATTTCGGGAGCGACGGCGGGCGACGCCCGTCACCATCGGCCACGACGTCTGGATCGGTCATGGTGCGGTGATCATGCCTGATGTGAGCATCGGCAATGGCGCGATCGTCGGCGCCAATGCGGTGGTGACGCGCGATGTACCTGCCTATGCGATCGTCGCCGGGGTTCCGGCCAAGCCGCTGCGCCAGCGTTTTGCCGAGAAAACCGCTGCGCGGATTGAAAGCCTCGGCTGGTGGGACTGGTCGGTCGAAAAACTCGCCAGGGCGATTCCTGACATGCAGGTGCTTTCCATCGAGGCCTTCCTCGACCGCTGGGAGCACGAAATCCCCTGATCCTTGCGGGTCTCTAAACGGCTACGTCGGGGAAAGGAGGGAACCCGGAGCGGATGCTGGTTGTTTCTCCTGCCATGATGGAGAAGCTTTTCACCAGGATCGCCACCTACGTTGCCCATCTTGCCGGTCTGCCGGCGACATTCGCCGTCTGTTTCCTGATCATTGTTGCGTGGGCGGCAAGCGGACCGATGTTCGGGTTTTCCGATACCTGGCAGCTCATCATCAACACCGGCACGACGATCGTCACCTTCCTGATGGTGTTCCTCATCCAGAACACCCAGAACCGCGATGGCACGGCGATTCAGACGAAACTCGACGAGTTGATCCGGGTCGGCAAAGCTCACAATACCTTTATCGGCATCGAGCACCTGACCGAATCCGAGGTCGAGGAGATCCGTAGAAAATGTGAACAGGCGGCGAAACGGCATGATACGGCGGTCAAGAAAGCCACTGCGCAAAAGCGCGGCTCGAAGACGCATGCGGCGTGAGCGTCACCTTTCCATGAACGCCGCGAAAGCGTCCTTGTGGTCCGGGTGCCAGCGCGACAGAGCAGGGCGATTTTCGATGATGTCGCCGATCGCCCAGGCCATGCGCTTTTCGTCCATGGTCCGTGTCGCCTCGTTGTCGGGGCACAGGATGTAGAAGTCGCCACGCACCAGCGCGGCCATCATGAAGTCGATCACCTGCTCGCCGGTCCAGGCGCCGGCGGGCTTTTCGGTTGCACCCTCGGTCAGGCCGGTAAAAGTGAACCCCGGAATGAGCAGATGCGCAGCAATCTTTCCGCCGGGCTCGTTGCGCAGCGCATGCGCCAGCCCTTCGGTGAAGCTCTTCACGCCCGATTTGGAGACGTTGTAGGCAAGGTTGCCGGGCGGCGTCGTGATGCCTTGCTTGGAGCCGGTGTTGACGATCAGGCCGGGCCTGCCGGCCGCCAACATGCGCGGCACGAAGGCCTCGACGCCATGGATGACGCCCCAGAAATTGATGTCCAGCAGCCGCTTCCAGGCGTCGCGGTTCTCCCAGGGTTTGCCGGGATTGTTGCCGACGCCGGCATTGTTCATCAACAGCGACACGCCGCCGAAGGCATTGAATGCCTTTTCGGCCAGCCGGTCGACTTCGTCGGCTTTCGAGACGTCGGTGGCGACCGCGAGTACCGCGCTGTCGCCGGCAATCGTTGCAACGGCACCGGCAGCCTCATCGAGCCGCGCGCCGCCGATGTCGGCCAGCACGATTTTCAGGCCCATTGCCGCCAGCCGCCTGGCCGCGGCAAGGCCGATGCCGCTGGCGCCGCCGGTGATGACGGCAACGTTGCCGGAGCCAAGGGCAGGCAAAGCGCTCTGGATTTCGGCGTCGGTGGTCATCGATCGTGTCCTCGTTCAGGTTGCGCCGAACTTAACGCGGCGACAGGCTCGCGCAACCCCGTTTGGGCGTCCTTGGGTTGACCACATCGGCAGGCGCTGCGCATGCTGTCCGCGTAAGAAGGAGATTACCGATTGACCGACTGGATCGAGATCCTGAAAGAACAGACCGCCACCGGCGACCAGATGAGCCGTGAGGTGCCGCAAATGCTTGCCAATCCCGACATCAGCGAAGCGCAAGTGAGAACGCTGTTTTCGGCGCTCGAAAAGCAGGCGGAGTTCGTCGAGAAGCTGCGCATGGCGCTGGAAAAATTCGGCCATGATTTTTCGGTGATCAAGGCGGCCGAGCGGCTGGAGGAGCGCTATGCCGACCTTGCGGCCTCGGTGGCGGAAAAGCTGAAGGCGATGCGGGGATAGGGCGGACCTATTTTTCGATCTGCCTTTCGAAACGCTTGTCCGGCACGAACCAGATCATGGCAACCAGCACATAGAGCGCGACGCTGATCCATTGATTGACGAAGGTCAGCGGAATGACGGCGATGTAGAGGACCACCGAGATCTTTTCCTTGCGATCGGTGCCTGCCGCTCTGGCGAAGGCAGTGTCGTTGCCATGCAGCCGGTGCAGGAGGACGACCAGAATGAAGTAGGCGGCCGCGCAAAGCGCCAGGACAACACCGTAAACGGCGACAGGCACCGGCGCGAAATGGTTTTCGCCCATGAAGGCGGTGGTCACGGGCATCAGCGACAGCCAGAACAGCAGATGCAAATTCGCCCACAGCACGCGGCCATCGACCCGCTGCACGGTGTGGAACATGTTGTGCAGATTGTTCCAGTAGATGCCGACATAGATGAAGGACAGCACGTAGCTGAGAAAGGTGGGCCATAGCGGTGCCAGCGCGGAAAAATCCGCGCTATGCGGCACCTTCAATTCCAGCACCATGATGGTGATGATGATGGCCATGACGCCATCGGAAAATGCCTCGACCCGTCCCTTGCCCATGGATTCTCCCCTGCTGCGCCTGACTCATCCTAGGCGATCGACGTGGCTGGAGGGAAGGCCCGGCCATCATCAGTCGCTGTCGCGCGCGATCAGCTCCAGCGGCCAGACCTCACGGATGATCCGCGCGCCTTCGGGGCCGGCGAAGGCCGGGATCGACGCCAGCAACATTTCGGCAAGCCGCCGTCCCATCGGCTCCAGGCGAGGGCGGAAGCCGGTCAGTGCCGGTGAAAAATAGCGGCAGAGCGGCGTGTCGACGATGACGATCACCGCAATGTCGTGGCCCGGCTTGATGCCCATCTCGGCCAGCGCCTTGCAGCCGCCGAGTGCCATCGCGTCATTGTTGAAGATGATGGCGGTCGGCGGGTCCTTGGAGCGCATGACCTGCGGCGTCACCGCGTCGCCGCCGGCCTCGTTGATGAAGCCTTTCGCGATCAGCCCGGGGTCGACCTCGATGCCGTGCCGCCGCAAGGCCTTGCGATAGCCGGCCAGGAACAGGTAGCCGAAATTGAGGTTGAGGGACGGGCGGATGGCGGCGATGCGGCGATGGCCGCGCGCCACCAGGCGGTCGACCGCGTCGGCCCCGGCTTTTTCGAAATCGAGGTCGAGCGACGGATAGGTCTTGCCGCCGGAGCGGCTGCGGCCGAGCGTCGCGAACGGGAATCCGACCCTGGTCAGGTAATCGATGCGCTCGTCCTCGCGACGCGTATAGGCCAGCACCACGGCGTCGGCCCGGCGCGTCTCGACCACCCGGCGCAGGCGCTCCTGCTGGTAGTCGCCCGGCGCGCCCATCACCACGATCAGATCGAGCCCGCTTTCGGCGAGTTTCGCCTGCAGCCCGGTCAGGAATGGAATGAAGAACGGCTCGCCATATTGCTGGTCGCCCGGGTGCGGCTGCAGCATGAAGGCGATCGAGTGGGTGGCGCCGCGGCGCAGGCTGCGGCCGGACTGGTTCGGCGAATAGTTCAGCTTTGCCGCCGCATCGAGCACGCGCTGGCGGGTGTCGGCATTGACGTCGGCACGGCCGTTGAGCGCGCGCGACACGGTGCCGATCGAAATGTTCAGGTGACGCGCAAGGTCGTGGATGCTGGACGCCAAAGGACAGTTCTCCCCCTTGCCTGGCTATCATCGGCCGCTCTTCAGGCCAAGGTGATCTAGGTGATTTTCGCGAGCGGCCAATTGACATTCTACGCCTTCCGGTGTGTTCTCGTAAACGTTTACGGAAAAACGTTTACGGTCATGCCGTGAATGCCGTGACGATCAGTCTGGAGGGGCCGAGCGGAGGAGGAGCGCTGGATGATGAATGTCGTCCTGGTCGGCTGCGGAGCGATGAGCAAGCACTGGCTCGATGCGGCGAGGCAGATCGACGGGTTGGCTATTGTCGGCCTTGTCGACCTCGACGCCGACAGGGCGAAGGCAAGGGCGCGCGAATACGAGCTTGCCGGCGCCATTGTCGGGACCAATCTTGACGCCGTGCTCGACCAGACCAAGCCCGACGCTGTGTTCGACGTCGTGGTTCCGGCGGCTCGGCGCGATGTCGCGCTTTCGGCCTTTGCGCATCACTGTCACCTCCTGACGGAGAAGCCGCTGGCTGACAGCCCGGAGAACGCGCGCGCCATCGTCGAGGCAGCCCGACGCGCCAGGCGCGTGCACGCCGTCGTCCAGAACCGCCGCTATGTCGCCAACGTCAGGCGCATCAGGCGTTTTCTCGATTCCGGCGCCATTGGTGCGCCAACCAGCATCCACGCCGAATTCTTCGTCGCGCCGCATTTCGGCGGGTTTCGCGAGGAGATGCGCCATGTCCTGCTGCTCGACATGGCGATCCATACTTTCGACGCCGCCCGCTACATGGTCGGCGGCGCGCCGGCCAGCGTCTACTGCCAGGAATGGGAGCCGGTCAATTCCTGGTACCGGCAGGGATCGTCGGCCACCGCAATTTTCGAGCTCGGCGGCGGCAAGCTGTTCACCTATGCCGGCTCCTGGTGCGCCGACGGGTTCCGCACCAGTTGGGAGAGCACATGGCGCATCGTCGCCGAGCACGGCAGCCTGGTCTGGGACGGTGAGGATGGGCTGAGGGCGGAAGTCGCGCGGCCTATCCGTGAAGGCCTGTTCGATCGCACAGAGCCGCTCGCCGTGCCGCCGCTCGATCCCAATGACCGCATCGGCGGCCATCTCGGCATTATCCAGGATTTTGTGCGCGCCGTCGAAACCGGCAGCGAGCCGGAGACGCGTGGCGCCGACAACATCAAGAGCCTGGCCATGGTCTTTGCCGCGATCGAAAGCGCCGAAACCGGGCGCCGGGTCGCGATCGCACAGGAAGGGTGACGATGCCAAACCCGCTTCTCGACATCAGGATCGGCACCATGGTGCGGGCCAATCTCGATGACCCGGCCGCCTATATCAAGGCCATCCTGCCGCTCGGCTTCGAGAGTATCCAGCCCTTCTTCTGGCAGACGCTGGGCGGCAAGGATCTTCCACGGCTGGCCGGCCAGATCCGCGAGGCGATCGGCGACGCCGACGTCGTCGTCTCCTCGCTCGGCGTCTTCGGCAATCCGCTGGAGAGCGGCGATGTCGATCGCGGCGTGCTTGATGCCTGGGAAACGGCCATCGACCATGCGCATCTGTTCGGCACCGCGATGGTCAGCGGCTTCACCGGCCGCCTCCGCGGCAAGCCGCTGCCCGACAGCCTGCCGCGCTTCCGCGAGGTCTGGGGACCACTGGCCCGGCGCGCCGCCGACAAGGGCGTGCGCATCGCCTTCGAGAATTGCGCGATGGACGGCAACTGGGCCGATGGAGACTGGAACATCGCCCACAATCCGGACGCCTGGGAGCTGATGTTCAACGAATTGCCCGATGACAATCTCGGCCTGGAATGGGAGCCCTGCCACCAGCTCGTTTACCTGATCGATCCGATCCCGCAGATCCGCAAATGGGCGCCGCGCATTTTTCATGTCCACGGCAAGGACGCGACGGTGCGCTGGGACGTGATCCGCGAGCATGGCGTGTTCGGCCGGCTGCCGTTCGTGCAAATGCGCACGCCTGGCTTCGGCGACAGCGACTGGACGCGGGTGATCAGCGAATTGCGGCTGGCCGGATACAGGGGCGCCATCGACATCGAAGGCTGGCACGACCCGGTCTATCGCGGCGACCTTGAGATTACCGGGCAAGTTCGGGCGCTGGACTACCTCAAGCAATGCCGGGGAGGTGCGACGTATCTGCCGAACCCGGCGTGAGGCTAATGCATGTCGCGCAAAAGCATGCCCTCGGGCCTGACCCAGGGCCTGACCCAAGGGTGTGCAGCGGTTTTGCGGCAACGACATGCATCAAACAGGGAGCCGGCCAGCGAAGCATTGCGGCGAGAAGCCGAAGCATTCGTCGAAGACCCCTCGGCTTGCGAGGGAACAAAGGGAGGATAAGTGCATGAGCATCACGATGAGAAGGACAGTTCTGCGCTCGACCGTCATGGCGGCCGCTACGGCGCTCGCCGCCGCAATCTCCACCTTGCCCGCCCAGGCGCTCGATGCCCAGTGGTGCAAGGACGTCCACATCCGCTTCTTCGTCGGCGGCGCCGAGGGCGACGCCTTCGGCACCATCGTCTACAATGGCGCCAAGCAGGCCGAGGCCGATCTTGGGCCGAAGGTCGACTACATCTTCTCCCAGTGGGATGTCGAGAAGATGGTGCAGCAATTGCGCGAGGCAGTCGCGGTCAAGCCCGGCGGCATCGCCATGATGGGCCACCCGGGCGATGCTTCGATCATGCCGCTGGCCGAACAGGCGCACAAGGACAGCATCAGGATGATGTACCAGAACGTGCCGGTGCCGAAGGTCACGGCAGCGTTCGGCGGCGGCTATGTCGGCGCCCAACAGGAAGAGCAGGGCCGCGCGCTCGGCGCCGAGGCGTTCAAGCTGGCCAGGCTCAAGGCCGGCGACAAGGCGATCATGATCGGCCCGTTCGAGAACGAGAGCCGCGGCGCGCGCGAGCGCGGCACGGTCGCCGCCCTGAAAGAGGCGGGCGTCGAGGTCATCCAGCTCTCCTCGCCGCCGAGCGGCGAATGGGCTTCCGATCCCAATCTGGCCATTCCGGTGATTACCGCAGCACTCCTCAACAATCCCGACGTCAAGGCGGTTGGCTATCCCGGCGGACAGATGCTGGGCAACGTCCCGACCTACATGCAGGCGGCAGGCAGGAAGGCTGGCGATATTTTCAATTTTGGCTTCGACACCAGCCCGCAGATCGTCGAGGGTTTTAAGGGCGGCTGGGTCCAGCTGACGGCCGACCAGCAGCCGTTCCTGCAGGGTTATCTGCCGATCCTCAGCCTCTGCCAGCAGGTGGTGCTGGGCCTGGCGCCAATGAATGTCGACACCGGCGCCGGCTTCGTCACGCCTGACAATTACGAGATCGTCGCCGAACTCGCCAAGCAGGCGCTGCGCTGACCTTTTGACACGGCTGCCGGTCTTCCGACCGCAGCCGGAACCAAGTGAGGATCGCCATGGCAGAACGCCTTATAGAGCTGCGCGACATCAGCAAGTCCTACGGTCAGGTCTATGCGCTGGGTGGGGTCAATCTCAGCGTCGACCGCGGCGAGGTGGTCGGCCTGATCGGCGACAACGGCGCCGGCAAGTCGACGCTGATCAAGATCCTCTCCGGCGTGGTCAAACCGACCAGCGGCGAGATCCTCATCCGCGGCCAGCCGGTGACCGGCTGGAGCGCCGCGCGCTCGCGCGACGCCGGCATCGAGACGGTATTCCAGGACCGGGCGCTGGCCGTGCAGCAGACGATCGTGCGCAACATCTTCATGGGCCGCGAACTCACCGGCTTTCTCGGCTGGCTGAAGGTCAACAAGGAAATCGAGGAGGCGAGCCGGCTGATGCGCGAGATCGGCTTCACCTCGAAAGTGTTCACGCCGCAATCGATCGTCGGCCAGCTTTCCGGCGGCGAACGCCAGGGCGTGGCGATCGCCCGGGCAATCTACAAGCAGGCCGACCTGATCATCCTCGACGAGCCGACGACGGCGCTGTCGCTGACCGAGACCGCCAAGGTCTTCCATTTCGTGCGCCAGGTGCGGGCGAGCGGACGGTCGATCCTGTTCATCGGCCACAACATCCACCACGTCTTCGACATCGCCGATCGTTTCGTCGTGCTGGACCGCGGCAAGGTCGCGCTCACCGCCGACCGCAGCCAGGTCAAGTCGGCCGAAGACCTCATCAACTTCATGGAAGACGTCGCGCATCCGGGTGGATTGCCGGGACTGCACGACGCCGGCGACCCGGAGCAGAGAGCACGATGAGCAAGACGATGGAGCCCGATCTGCAAGAGCCGTCCGCAGGCATCTCCCGTCCCGGCAATCCCCGGAAAGAGTGGAAACACCCATCCGATCACTGGATACGCGGCTTCATCCTCGACAACCGCGCCGCACTTGGCACGCTTGCCGTGTTCGTGGTGATGATGACGGTGTTCATGATCGCCAACCCGACCGTCTTCACCACCTGGTATCTCTACAGTTCCGTGCTCACCACGCTGCCGGTTGCGCTGTTCGTGGTGGTGCCGCTGGTCTTCGTCGTCACCTGCGGCGAGATCGACCTGTCGTTTCCGGCGACGATGGGTTTTGCCTCATGGGTGTTCGCGCTGGTCGTGCAGGCCGGCTACGACCCGTTTCTCGGTATTGCCGCCGCCATTGGAACGGGCACGTTGCTCGGCTTCTTTGTCGGGTCGCTGGTCGTCTATGGCGGGCTGTCGTCGCTGATCGCCACGCTCGGCATGAACTTCCTGCTGCGCGGCCTGATCCAGATCATCAACGAAGGCAGGTCGACGGCGCTGACCAGTCTTGCCGACAGCTGGGCCTACAAGATCTTCTCCAGCCAGCTTTACGGCATCCCGGTGCAGATCTTCTGGGCCATTGGCTTTGTCGTGCTGTCGGCGCTGCTCTACAACAGGCATCGTTTCGGCGCGCAGGTGAAGGTGGTCGGCGACAATCCCGACAGCGCCCAGCAGATGGGCATCGACGTCAAGCGCGTGCGGGTGAAAGTATTCGTCTTCGTCGGCATCGGGGCGGCGATCGCCGGCACCTTTTCGGTGATGATCAACTTCACCTGGTGGCCGACGGCCGGCGACGGCTATCTGCTGCCGGTGCTGGCATCGGTGTTCGTTGGCGGCACGCCGACCTGGGGCGGCATCGGCACCGTGGTCGGCGGCGCCATCGGCGCCGTCACCGTGTCATTCATCCAGACCGGCGTCGTCGCGGCAGGCCTGAGCGGCTTCTATGTCCAGTTCTTCAACGGGCTGATCATCATCCTGTCGCTGCTCGGCCACAAATGGAACCAGGCGCGGTATCGGTGAGGGGGAGACTCACACCCCGGTGACAAACCCGTCCAGCACGCGTTTCTGGCCGGCCTTGTCGAAATCGATGGTCAGCTTGTTGCCGTCGATGGCGGCTATGTTGCCGTTGCCGAATTTCTGGTGGAAGACGCGGTCGCCGACGCTGAAGGCCGACGGCGTGTCGGCGACGGACTTGGCGACCAGTTCGCCGTCGATGGTGCGGCCCTTGATCGAGGTGCGGCCGGCGCCATAGCCACTGTCGGTCTCGCCATAGCCGATGCGCTCGACCTGGTGGCCGGAGCGCGAGCCCCAGTTGCGGTCGGTCGCCTCGGTGCGGTTCTGCTGCGCGCGCTGCCAGCCCGGCGTTGCATAGGTGCTGGAGAAGGCGCCGGATTTTTCTGCGCCGATATTGTCGAAGCGCGAAGCGCCGTAAGGATTCTGCCGTCCTGCCGCCTGGCCGCCCCGTCCGGAGGCGAAGGAGCCGCCGCCATAGGCATTGCCGTAGCCGCCATAGGAGTTGCCGCTCTCGGCGACCTCGACATGGGCTTCCGGCAATTCATCGAGGAAGCGCGACGGGATCGTCGATTGCCACAGGCCGTGGATGCGGCGGTTGGAGACGAACCACAAATGCAGGTTGTTCTTGGCGCGGGTCAGCCCGACATAGGCCAGCCGCCGCTCTTCCTCCAGCCCGGAGCGGCCGCCCTCGTCGAGCGCGCGCTGATGCGGGAACAGTCCTTCCTCCCAGCCGGGCAGAAAAACCGTCTCGAATTCGAGGCCCTTGGCCGAATGCAGCGTCATGATGTTGACGGCGTCGAGCTCGGCGTTCTGCTCGGCGTCCATCACCAGCGCTACATGTTCGAGGAAGGAGCGCAGCGATTCGTACTCCTCCATGGAGCGGATCAGTTCTTTGAGGTTTTCCAGCCGGCCGGGCGCTTCTACCGAGCGGTCGTTCTTCCACATGTCGGTGTAGCCGCTCTCCTCCAGGATGGTCTCGGCCAGCTCGGTGTGCGGCGTGGTCTCCAGCGCCTTCTGCCAGCGCTCGAAATTGGCGGCGACTTCGCGCAGCGCCGCGCGCGGCTTTGGCTTCAGCTCGTCGCTCTCAGCGAGTTTTTCCGCAGCCTCCAGCATCGGGATGCGCAGCGCCCTGGCGGTGTCGTGGATCTGGCGGATGGTGGCTTCGCCCAGCCCGCGCTTCGGCACGTTGACGATGCGCTCGAAGGCGAGGTCGTCTGCGCCTTGCGCGACGACGCGGAAGAAGGCCAGCGCATCGCGGATTTCGAGGCGCTCGTAAAAGCGCGGGCCGCCGATGACGCGATAGTTGAGGCCGAGTGTGACGAAACGATCCTCGAACTCGCGCATCTGGAAGGACGCGCGGACAAGAATGGCCATGTCGTTGAGATTGTGCTTCTGCCGCTGGTAGGCCTCGATGGTTTCGCCAACGGCGCGCGCCTCTTCCTCGGAATCCCAGGCGGCATGGACATGCACCTTCTCGTCGTCCTCGGCGATCTTTTCGGTGAACAGCGTCTTGCCGAAGCGGCTTTCATTGTGGGCGATGAGGTGGGAGGCGGTGCCGAGGATGTGCGCGGTGGAGCGGTAGTTGCGTTCCAGCCGGATGATCGTGGCGCCGGGGAAATCCTTGTCGAAGCGCAGGATGTTGTCGACTTCGGCCCCGCGCCAGCCATAGATCGACTGGTCGTCGTCGCCGACGCAGCAGATGTTTATGGTGGACCTAGCTCGGCCTTCGGATGAAGAGCGCCCAATCTCCCCCCTAGAGGGGGAGATGTCGCCGGAGGCGACAGAGGGGGGCGCTGTCCCTCCAGCCTGTCGGCGCGAGGCACCCCCCTCTGTCCTGCCCGACATCTCCCCCTCAAGGGGGGAGATCGGCTTGGCATCCGGCCGCTGCGCCAGCAGTCGCAGCCACATGTATTGGGCGGTGTTGGTGTCCTGGTACTCGTCGACGAGGATGTAGCGGAAGCGCTTGTGGTATTCCTTCAGCACGTCCGGATTGGCGCGGAAGATACGGATCGGGTGGCACAGGAGATCGCCGAAGTCGCAGGCGTTCAGCGTCTTCAGCCGCTCCTGGTAATCCTTGTAGAGCTCGCGGCCCTTGCCGTTGGCGAAGGCGCGGGCGTCGCCCTCGGCAATCTCGGCGGGGCCAAGCCCTTTGTTCTTCCAGCCGTCGATCATCTGGGCGAACTGCTTGGCCGGCCAGCGTTTGTCGTCCAGTCCTTCGGCCTGGATGAGCTGCTTGATCAGGCGCACGACGTCGTCGGTGTCGAGAATGGTGAAGTCGGATCTGAGCCCGGCAAGCTCGGCGTGGCGGCGCAGCAGCTTCACTCCAATCGAGTGGAAGGTGCCAAGCCACGGCATGCCTTCGACATTGCCTTCGCCGATCAGCAGGCCGATGCGCTGCTTCATCTCGCGCGCCGCCTTGTTGGTGAAGGTGACGGCGAGGATCTGCGACGGGAAGGCCTTGCCGGTGGCGAGGATGTGGGCGATGCGGGTGGTCAGGACGCGCGTCTTGCCGGTGCCGGCGCCGGCCAGCACCAGAACCGGACCCTCTGTGGTTTCCACCGCCAGCCGCTGCTCGGGGTTGAGCCCGTTCAGATAATCGGGCGCATTGGCATGGCCGCTGCGGGCAGCCATGGCGCGCGCAGCAATGCCCGACGGGGCCACGGGCCGCGCGTTCGGTTCATCAAAAAAAGGCATATCTTCCGAAAAGCCGGACATCTCCCCCGAATGTAGTGATTCGGCAGCGAAAGGCCAGAAGTGTCTCCGTTTTGTTCTCAATCCAGGCGGGGGAGTTACAAATCCGATGGCACGACAGCCATAACGCCGGCCCTGCTCGACAGGCACGGCGGGTCGGAGAAAGTGGGACAGCGCACCAGTCGAACGGTGTCATCCTGGACCAGCCGCCGGTCTGGCGGACCTGCGCTCGCGTCAGCAGCGCCTCACCGATCCGTGACTGGACCGTGCGGGCTTCTACCCTATCTTGCGCGGCGGACATGTTCCCGAAGCCGAGGAGAGCGCCATGACAAAACCGAGCCCTGCCAGCCCCGCTGTCACCAGACCCGCCATTACTCAGGCGATGATCGACGCGTATGACGAATACACGCATCTGACGCTCGACCGGCGGCGCTTCATGGAACAGTTGACCAGGCTTGCCGGATCAGGTGCGGCCGCCGCCGCAATCGCACCGCTGCTGGCGGCGAATTCAGCCCGGGCGGCAATTGTTGCCGAGGACGATTCACGCGTGACGGGCGAGGACATCAGCTATCCCGGCAGCGGTGGCGAGATGAAGGGCTATCTGGTCAAGCCGGCCGGCCAGTCCGGCAAGCTCGGCACGGTCATCGTCGTGCATGAGAACAGGGGGCTCAACCCGCATATAAGCGATGTGACGCGGCGCGTGGCGCTGGAAGGCTTCGTTGCGCTCGCCCCGGATTTCCTGTCGCCGCTCGGCGGCACGCCGGCCGACGAAGACAAGGCGCGCGAGCAGTTTTCCAAGCTCGATCCGGCGCAAACCACTGCCAATGCGGTCGCAACGGTCGCTTTCCTCAGGGGCAGCGAGGATGGCAACGGCAAGGTCGGCGCGGTCGGCTTCTGCTGGGGCGGCGCCACGGTGAACACACTGGCTGCCAATGCGCCGGATCTGGCTGCCGCTGTCGCCTATTACGGCATGCAGCCGAAGGCCGAGGATGTGCCGAAGATCAAGGCGGCGCTGCTGCTGCATTATGCCGGGCTCGACACCCGCACCAATGCCGGTATCGACGCCTTCAGGAAGGAGCTCGATGCAGCCGAAGTCGAGTACACGATCGATGTCTATGAAGGCGCCAATCATGCCTTCAACAATGACACGTCGGCGGCTCGCTACGACAAGAACGCGGCGGACCTCGCCTGGGGCCGGACGATCGCCTTTCTCAAGGAGAAGCTTGCCTGATCAGGCATTTGCCGGTTTGTGAAAAGCGACGCCGGCCACCACCAGCGCGATGCCGATGCAATCGGTGGGGCTTGGTATCTGGCGGAGCACAATGACGCCGATCAGCGTGGCGGTGACCGGCAGCAACGACAGCATCAGCGCGAAGCTCGATCGTGGCAGCCGCGACATGGCAAGCTGGTCGCAGATATAGGGGATGACCGACGAGCAGATGCCGACGCCGATGGCGGCGATGAGCAGTGGCGGCGCCGAGAAAGCCGGCAGCGCATCGGTGAAGCCGATCGGCAGCACGATGAGGAAGGCGACCGCCATGGCGGCGCCCAGGCCGGCGATGCCGTCGCCAGCGCCGGCGCGGGCAACGCGATGGCCAAGCACGATGTAGCCGACGAACAGCGCGCCGTTGAGGAAAGCCCAGAACAGCCCGATCGGGTCGCTTGACCATTTGACGTCGATGAGCAGCAAGGTGCCGGTGACGGCAACGGCAAGCGCTGCGAGATTGCGCGGGCTTCTGACGCCGACCAGCGCAACGCCGATGGTGCCGACGAATTCGATCGCCGCGACCAGCGAGATCGGCAGGCGGTCGAGCGCCAGGTAGAAGGAGCAATTCATCACGCCGAGGCAGGCGCCAAAACCGAGAAGCAGCAGCCGTGTCGGCCCGTCGGCGCGGGCGAAGGCCGTCCACGGCCGGGTCAGCGGCGCGAAGACAAGGGCGGCCGTGACGATGCGCAGCCAGGCCATGCCGAGCACGCCGACATGCGGGAAAAGCAGCACGGCGAAAGCCGGCCCGAGATAATGAAACACAGCGCTGACACCGAACCAGACATGCGGCGGCAGCGATGTCGCCAGCCTGCCAAAGACAGGGCCGCCGAGGGCAGGGATAGCAGCTGGGGCTTGCGCTTGATCGTCCATAGGATCATTATTGCAGGCAGTTTTACCTTTTTATATGGGCAATGGCCGACCAAAGAGATCATTTGTTCTCCTGAACAAAGGAGTTTTTCCTGAAACGCGTTCGAAACGAAAATGCTGATCTGGATGCGGCGGATCTGAAAATCCTGCGCCTGCTGGAAAAGGATGGTCGCACCAGCACCGCCGAACTGGCGCGCTCGGTCGGCCTGTCGGCGCCGAGCGTGGCCGAGCGCATCAAGCGGCTGCAGGAGAGCGGTGTGATCGAGGCCTATACTGTGCGGATCAACCCCGCCGCGCTCGGCATGAAGCTGTCGGCATGGCTGCGGATCAGGCCGGTGCCCGGGCAGTTGGCTGCGGTCGCCGAGATCATCCGCGATTTGCCGGAAATCGCCCAGTGCGATCGGGTGACCGGCGAGGACTGTTTCATCGCGCTGGCGCATGTCGGCTCGGTGGCCGAGCTCGAACGGGTGATCGACCGCATCATTCCGTTTGCGATGACCAACACCGCAATCATCCAGTCGTCGCCGGTGGTGGCGCGTTCACCGCTTGCGGCAGTGTTCGTCAATACATCAGCTTAACTGGAAAAAGTCGCGCAGCCCCTCATCGCCCTGCCGGGCACTTCTCCCCGTATAGTGACGGGGAGAAGGACGCTGTCATCAATGGTTTCGCCAATTTGCGGGCGTTGCTGGAAGAGCGCCGAGGCTGCGGCAAGCTCCCTTCTCCCCGTCTCTATACGGGGAGAAGGTGGCGGCAGCCGGATGAGGGGCGGCGCAAACGCCCCCGAAAATGCGACCGGAGGACGAGACCATTTCTTCCCGCGCCGATCAGGCGTGGCCGCGCTTCAACCGTGCTTGCTTCAGGATGGCGCGCCAGCGGATCATGGCGAAAGGGATCGGCTCGTTGTTGTTGGCGATGGAAAAAATTTCGTAGTTGAGGTTCTTCAGCGATCGCCAGAAATCGTAGTCGCTGATGCGTGGGTCGGCCGCCAGCCTGTCCGCCTCGACCTTGATATCGGTTTTCATGCAATTTCCCCGAACCGCTTCAGCCCCCGCCGCCAGTATCCCAATGCGGACGGTTTTCGAACACCCGGCTGAGTCGTTCAACGCCTCAATTCGGCTTGTTCACGTTAAAACCCTGGTAAGGTTAACGGCGGTCTGACTGCGGCTCAAGCGTCTTGCGACGAATACCGATCGAACGGCCGGCGCGCTCAGGCATCGGCAGCGCCGCATGGGCGGCGCGCATGGCTTCGACCTTGGCCAGGACATCGGCCGGGAAGGGCGCCACCTTCGGTCCGGACATGTCGACATGCAGCGACAATGATTCGGACGTGGCAGCGAGCCAGCCGTCGACATGGCGGATTTCCTGGTAGGCTCTCAGCCGCTTGTCGTCATGGTCGAGCAGCTGGAACGAGACATCGACCTTATGGTCGAGATGTAGCTCCCTGATATAGCAGACATGGACTTCCGCCGTGTAGATGGTCAGCCGGCGCTGCTTCGCATAGTCCGGCCCCATCCCCATCATTTCGAACGCTTCGTCGGAACAGCGGTCGAACAGCACGTTGTAATAGGCCATGTTGAGATGGCCGTTATAGTCGATCCAGTCTTTTTCGATGGCCATGGGAGCAGAGGCGAAGGGGGCGGCGGTGGACATCGAAAACTTCCTTCTGGCTGGACAGGACGTGGTCGGGGAGACTAGAGCGACGTGCGTCCAATTGGACGCACAAAGTACGCTCTAGCACATTGAATCTTCGCATCGTGCTTCCGAAAATCGATTTCGATTTTCGGGCCGATGCGATAGGCATCCATAAGTCCATAACAAGGGTGGACGCTGGTCCATTCGCGGAGGAATAGATGGCTCTGAGCGACCTCAATCCGGTCGAGCGCAACGAAGAAGGCATCGCCGCGGTGCTCGGCATCCTCAAGCAGCGGCTCGGCGAACGGTTCCAGACCGGGCAGGCGATCCGCACCCAGCACGCGCATACCACCACCTACATTCCGACCCAGGCGCCGGACGGCGTGGCATTTCCGGAGACCACGGCGGAGGTGCAGGAGATCGTTTCGGCCTGCGCCGCGCACCGCGTGCCGGTGATCGCCTTCGGCGTCGGCTCCTCGCTGGAGGGCCATACCAACGCGCCGGGCGGCGGCATCTCTGTCGATACGTCGCGGATGAACCGCATCCTCGCGGTCAACCTGCAGGATCTCGATTGCACGGTTGAGCCCGGTGTGACGCGCGAGGATCTCAACCGGCACCTGCGCGACACCGGCCTGTTCTTTCCGATCGATCCGGGCGCCAATGCATCGCTCGGCGGCATGGCGGCGACGCGGGCGTCGGGCACCAATGCGGTGCGTTACGGCACGATGCGCGAGAATGTGTTGTCGCTGACGGCGGTGATGGCCGACGGCGAGACGGTGACGACCGGCAAGCGCGCAAAAAAGAGCTCTGCCGGCTACGATCTGACGCGGCTGCTGATCGGCTCCGAAGGCACGCTCGGCATCATCACCCAGCTGACGCTTAAGCTGCAGGGCATTCCGCAGGCGATTTCCGGCGGCGTCTGTCCGTTTCCAAGCGTCGAGGCGGCCTGCAACGCGGTGATCGCGACAATCCAGATGGGCATTCCGGTGGCGCGCATCGAACTGGTCAATGCGCTGCAGATGCGGGCGATGAAGAGCTATTCGAAACTTGACTATCCCGAAAGCCCGTGCCTGTTCGTCGAATTCCATGGCAGTGATGCCGGCGTTGCCGAGCAGGCCGAAACCTTCGGCACGATCGCCGAAGACTATGGCGGCGGACCATTCCTGTGGACCAGCGTCGCCGAGGAGCGGACGAAGCTGTGGAAGGCCAGGCACGACGCCTATTGGTCGTCGCTGACGCTGCGGCCGGGCGCCAAGGGGCTGTCGACCGACGTTTGCGTGCCGATCTCGCGCTTTGCCGAATGCGTTATGCAAACCGAGGCCGACATCGCCGAGATGGGGCTGATCGCGCCGATCGTCGGCCATGCCGGTGACGGCAATTTCCATGTGCTGGTGCTGATGGACGCGGACGATCCGAAGGAAATCAAGCAGACGGAAGAGTTTGTCGCGCGGCTGAACATGCGGGCGATCGGCATGGATGGAACCTGCACCGGCGAACACGGCATCGGACAAGGCAAGATCGGCTTCCTGCGCCATGAACTCGGCCACAGCGTCGATATCATGCGCACGATCAAGCAGGCGCTCGATCCGCAGAACATTATGAACCCTGGGAAGATACTGCCGGCCGACTAAAGTCTTTTGCTTTTGGGGCGATCGATTTGCCTCTTTATCGACACGCTGATGCGGGTAGAGTGCGGCTGATTTTCACTCAACTGCTTGGGGGTTGATGCTCGCACGCCTGTTCGTGATCTTCGGTGGTTTTTTCGTGCTGGTGCTGTGTGCGGCGCTGGTGGTGCCGTATTTTATCGACTGGACGGGCTACCGGGCCGATTTCGAGCGCGAGGCGAGCGCCATTCTGGGCCGCAAGGTCACCGTTCAGGGCGATGCAACGGCGAAATTGCTGCCGTTTCCCTCGGTGACCTTCTCGAATGTCACTGTCGCCGGCGGCCCCGGCGGCCGGCCGGCAATGACCGTCGAGACCTTTTCGATGGATGCCGAACTGGCGCCCTTCCTGAGCGGCGAGGTGCTGATCTTCGACATGCGGCTGGTGCGGCCGAAGGCGACGATCGACATTGCCGCCGACGGCACGGTCGACTGGGCGATACGCCCGTCCTCGCCCTACGATCCCAGCCAGATCTCGATCGAGAAGCTGACGGTGACCGACGGAGAGATCGCGCTGCGCCATGCCGCCGGCGGCCGCAGCCATCGTCTTTCCGAGATCAATTCGACAATCTCTGCCAGATCGCTGGCCGGACCCTGGCGGATGGATGGTTCGCTGCGGCTCGACGGCCTGCGCAGCACGGTCGTCGTGTCCACCGGCAAGGCCAGTGGCGACGGACAATTGCGGCTCAGGCTCAAGGCCGATCCAGACGCCTATCCGCTGGTCATCGAAGCGGATGGCAATGCCGGTATTGTCGATGGTGCCGCGATCTATTCGGGCCAGTTCAAGGTCACAAGCTCTGACAGGAATGGCGCCGACAAGCGTTTGGCGCAGCTTGACGGCACCGACGGTGAGAAGGCCAGCGCCGGCAAGCCGGAACCGGGGTTCAGGCTGAACGGCAAGTTCTCGCTCGACCACCGGAAGCTTGGCGTCGACGAATTCCGCTTCGAGACCGGGCCACTCGACAATCCCTACACCGCCGACGGCAAGGCTGCCGTCGACCTTGGGCCGAACCCTCGCTTTTCAATCGAGGCCGATGGCGCTCAGGTGCAGTTCGATGAAGCCGTCGGCGCCGCGACCGGACTGACGCTGTCGGAGCGCGTCGCGGCGTTGGAGCAGGCGCTGCTCGCCCTGCCCAAGCCGACCATACCGGGCACCGTCGAGGTGAAGTTGCCGGCGGTAGTGGCCGGCGACACGACGGTTCGTGACGTGCGCCTTTCGGCCGAGCCGGCCGATGCCGGCTGGTCGGTGAAGTCGCTGGGCGCGACGCTCCCGGGCCGTGCCAGGCTGGAAGCAAACGGCATGCTCAGTCTCGAGGATCAGTTCGGCTTCAGCGGTTCGCTGCTTCTGGCCGTGGGGCAGCCTTCCGGCTTCGCCGCCTGGCTGTCGAAGGATGTCGACGAGGCGATCCGCCGGCTTCCGGCCGCCGGCTTCAAGGCCAAGGTCGACCTGTCCGGTAACCGCCAGGCCTTCAGCGACCTCGAACTCGTTCTCGGCAAGGCGAAATTTTCCGGCCGCATCGATTCCAGCCAGGGCAACGACGCCAGGCCGTCGGTGCTGATGCGGCTCGACGGCGGCGAGCTCGACGTCGACGGGCTCGCCGCCTTCGCCTCGATCTTCATCAGCGACAAGGGCGCCAACCGATTTTCCGACCGCGACCTCGATTTCCAGATCAAGGCCGGGCCGGTCAGCGCCGGCGGACTGACCGCCGATACGGTCGATACGGCGCTCAGGCTGCGCGACGGGCTGCTTGAAATCGACCGGCTCTCGGTCGGCGGACTTGCCGGCGCCTCGATCAGCGCCACCGGCCGGATCAAGGATTTCCCAGCGAGCCCGACCGGCAAGCTCGATGCCTCTGTGGTCGCCGTCGATCTCAAGCCGTTGGTCGATGTCGCGGCGAAGCACTATCCCGACAATGCCGTGCTGAAAGGGCTGGCGGGGCGTGTCGCCGCCTATCCCGAGCTGTTGCAGAATACGCGCATCGATCTGGTGACAAGTGCCGCCGCCAATGGCGACGGCACGACGGGACTGGCGGTCAGCGCGCAAGGCAGGGCAGGCGGCTCGGCGTTTTCAGCATCGCTGTCCGGCAAAGGACTGGCCGATCGGCTTCTCGAGGCGCCGGTGTCGGTGACCTTCAACGCCAGGAATACCGACGCCACCGCGCTTCTGGCGCTTTACGGCCTGCCGGCGCTGCCGCTCGGCATGCTTGGCGAGGCGACTACTGATGTTTCGGCGAAAGGCACGCTTGGCGGCGGCATGGCGACGAGCTTCAACCTGACCGGCGACGATTTCAAAGCCGGTTTCGACGGAACGATCGCCAGCGCGCCACAAGGCGCCACCGCCAAGGGCAAGATCAGCCTGGAAGCCGCCGATATCGAGCCGTGGCTGATGACGACAGGCGTCGGACTGCCGGGCCTGGGGACAGGCATGTCGACTTGGCTTGCGGCCGACGCCGACTTCGGCAACGGCCGTCTGGTGCTGTCCAGCCTCAGCGGCGCCATCAACGAGGCTGCGGTTTCCGGCGACCTCAATGTCGGCGTCGCCGACGGGCTGCCGCATCTTGCCGGCGCGCTGGCGCTCGATGATCTGGATCTCGACCCGATGGCGGTGGCAGTGTTTGGCGACCAGGCCTTTCTGGGCTCCGGCAAGGCTTGGCCGGCCGCCCCATTCAGCCAGAAACCCATCCTGCCGTTCACCGCTGAACTCGAGTTGACCACGGCGTCGCTGGTCGCCGGCCCGTTGGCCACGGCCTATGACGCGGCGCTTTCGCTGAAGCTCGACCACGAAGGCATCCGCGTTTCGGACCTCAAGGCAAAGTTCGCCGGCGGCGCGCTTTCCGGACTGTTCGAGCTGAAGAACAATGACGGCACCGGGTTTTTCTCCGGCCAGCTGAAACTTGCCGGCGCCGATCTGGCCACCGTGCTGCCAGAGACCGGCATCAGCGGAACCGGCGATTTCTCGGCGGCGCTCTCGACCAGTGGCAAATCGGTCGATGCGATGGTTGCGGCGCTGTCCGGTTCCGGCACGGCGGCGCTGAAAGGCTTGACCATTGCCGGCGTCAATCCCGACGCCTTTGGCGCCTTCATCGCCAAGGCTGACGCCATTGGGCGCGATATCGACGCGGCCAAGACCGCCGGCTTCGCGCCGCAGATCGCCGCGGATGGCAGTTTTCCGGCTGGGGATGCCGACATCGCCTTCACAATCGCCGGTGGCACGCTGAGGGCACCGCCGGTCAATCTTGAAAATCCGGCGGCGACGCTGTCGGCCGACATCACGGCGGACCTGAAGGCCAGCATGGTCGCTGCCATTGGCTCGATCACTTATCGGCCCGGCGACGAAGCGCTGGTCGGCTCCGATCCGACCGTGAACTTCAGCGTTGACGGGCCGTTCGGCGCCGCGAAGCGGCGGTTCGACAGTGAGCCGCTGGCGCAGTTCCTGACCCAGCGCGCGCTGGAAAAGGAGCAGCAGCGTGTCGAGGCGATGCAGGCAGCGCTGCTTGAAAAGCAGCGGTTGCGGCGCGAGGTGCGTTACTACGCGGCCCTGCAAGCCGAGCGCGTCAGGGCAGCCGAAGAATTGCGCAAGCAGCAGGAGGCGGCGCGGCTGAAAGCTGAGGCAGATGCCAGGGCGAAAGCCGAAGCCGAGGCAAAGGCTCGAGCTGAAGCGGAGGCAAGGGCCGAAGCGGAGGCGAAGGCCAAGGCGGATGCCGAGGCCAAGGCTAAGACGGATGCCGAAGCGAGAGCCAGGGCGGTGCAACAAGCGGTGGACGAGGCAGTGAAGGCCGAAGAACAGCGACGCCGGAAAGCGGAAGAGGCGAGGCGGACGGAAGAGGCGGCGCGGATCGCCGCGGAACAAAAGGCAAAGCTCGACGCCGAGCGCAGGGCCGCCGCTGAGCAGGCGCAGAAATTCGAGCGCATGCGTCAGCCGCCGGCCAATGACAACCCGGGGCCATCAGAATCCGCGCCAAAACCCACGCTTGAACCTTCGGCGATCGACAATCTGCTGAAGTCGCTGGGCGGCGGATAGCTCTGCTTAGTGTGAGATATCCGGGCTAGACCGGTTTCATCCCTCGCTTCGCCCAATCCAGGACGTAGAGCCTGAGCGCCGAGGACAGGTTGGCATCGCGCGGCCGGGCCTCGTCGATTTCGGCGACGAGGGCGGCGAGAGTCAGTTTGCGTGCGGCGGCGATGGCGACGAGATCGTCGAAAAACGGCTTTTCGAGCGAATAGCTGGTGCGATGGCCGCGAATGGTCACCGAGCGTTTCTCGACCGGGCTCACCGGACCTGACTCATTGCACTTCAAGCATCGGACTTATCCGAAAACCCGGCCGCATTTTTCGGGTTGAAATCCGGGGAATCCGGATCGCCCAAAACTTCGCGGCGATGGCCGGCGACAAATTTTTCTGCCTTGTCGGCGATCGAACGGTCACGCTCCCGGTTGGCCCTGGAGCGGCCGTGCAGCGCCCGGTTCTGTTCGGCCAGGCGCTTCTGCTCGGCTCGTGCCTTCTGCTTGCGGGCCTGGCGGAGGTTGACGATGTCGGCCATGTCGCGCGGCCCCGTCGGATTACTTCTTGCGGAAGGCGTCGAGCGACACCACTTCGGCGCCCTTGGCGGCGGCGTCGGCCGCGGCCGGCTTCTTTTCGGCCTCAGCGGCCTTCTTCTTCTCGGGCTTCTTCTCGGCGACGACGGCCAGCGGTTCGGAATCGGGCTTGCCGGCCAATTCCGCTTCTGCCGAGGTCTCCGTCTTCACGTCGAATTCGAGCTCGAAATTGACGGACGGGTCGTAAAAGCCGCGCACGGCCGAGAACGGGATTTCCAGCTTTTCCGGCACGTCGGAGAACGACAGCCCGACCTCGAAGCCGGTGTCGGTCACCTTCAGGTCCCAATACTGGAACTGGATGACGATGGTCATCTGTTCGGGATAGCGCTCCCGCAAGCGGGAAGACACGCGCACGCCGGGGGCGCCGGTCAGGAAAGTGATGAAGAAATGATGGTTGCCGGGGAGGCCGGTGCGCGCGACTTCGGCCAGGACCTTGCGCATGACGCCGCGCAGTGCCTCCTGGGCCAGAATGTCGTAGCGAATGTGGTCGTCGGCCATGTCGCTGTCGGGTTCCGTTGAATCGTCCGCATAGCTGTAATCAAGCTTGAGCGCGGCGTAAACCGGATATAGATGCCGGCAGCACAGATGCGAGAGGGCATGCCTCAGATTTGATCGCTCAGGCGCCAGCGAGCGCGCTGTGCTTTTGCGCATCGGCCGCCGGCTGCCGCTTGGCGAAGGCGCGCAGGAAGGTGCGCACGCCATGTGTCGCGGATTGCAGCACTTCATCATCGGTCGGCGTGCCGCCGAGCATGAAGGTCGTCTGCAATTCGGCATTGGCGAGGGCCTGGAACTGGCGCGCCGCGACATCGGGGTCCTCGATGTCGAGGAAACCGGCATGGGCGAGGCGGGCGAAACGGGCGGCGATCGCCGGCCATGTCCTGCCCGGTCCCAGTTCGCGCCATTCGGCAAACAGCTCGGGATAGCGCTCGCCCTCGGTCTGGATCAGCTTGCGCAGGAACTTTCCGTCGCGGCTGCAGATACAGTTGCGGGTCATCCGCACGGCGAAGGCGATCAGATCGGCCTCGAGATCCTTCGGCTGGTCGGGAAAGGTTGAAATGGTGGCGAAGATGCCGGCATTGCAGCGCTCGGTGAGGTCACGGACGATGGCGACGAAGAGTTTCTCCTTGTCGCCATGGTGATTGTAGATCGTCTGGCGCGACACGCCGGCCTCGGCGGCAATCATGTCGATATTGGCGCCGGCGAAGCTTTCGCGGCAGAACACCGCGCCGGCAGCGTCCATGATCGAGGCGCGCTTTGCCTCATGGCCGCGTGGCGGGATGCTGTCAGGAGAAACGTCGTGCTTCATGAAAACTATATAGAGGTGATTGACGAATTAGACAAGAGTGTCTAAATTTATGGACTTAGATTTAGAGGAATTCCCCCTGCAGGAATTCCACGGGATGGGACGTCCAGGATTACACGCCGGTCGGCAAACCAGATTGAAAGAAGCCCGCTATCATGAATCCCCAATTCCTCCGCATCGCGGTTGTGCTCGGCCTGTTGTCGGCCATCGGTCCGTTCGCCATCGACATGTATCTTCCCGCACTGCCTTCGATCGGCGCAGATCTGCAGGCCAGCACCGCAGCCGTGCAGATGAGCTTGCTGATCTTCTTTCTCTCCATGGGTTTTGGCCAGATCGTCGTCGGACCGATCTCCGACATGGTCGGGCGCAAGCTGCCGCTCTATGGCGGCCTCGCCCTGTTCATGGTCGGCGGCATCGGCTCGGCGCTGGCGCCCTCGGTCGAATGGCTGATCGCCTTCCGTTTCCTGCAAGGGCTCGGCGCCAGTGCAGGCATGGCGGTGCCGCGCGCCATCGTGCGTGACCTGCACACCGGCACCAAGCTGCCAAGCTGATGTCGCTCCTGATGCTGGTGTTTTCGGTGTCGCCGATCCTGGCGCCGCTGACCGGCAGCGTCATTATCGAGAATTTCGGCTGGCGTGCGGTGTTCTGGACGGTGACCGGCGGGGCGGTGCTCGCCACCATCCTGCTGGCGACCTCGCTGAAGGAGACGCGGCCGGTCGAGGCGCGTGCAGGCAGTTCGTTCGGCACCGCGCTGTCGGCCTATCGCTTCCTGATCGGCGACCGCAACTTCCTTGGCCTGGCGGCCATCGGCGGCTTCGGGCTGGCGAGCTTCTTCGTCTATCTGTCGAGCTCCTCCTTCATCCTGATAGAACACTACGGGCTGTCGCCGTCGGTCTACAGCGTGTTCTTCTCGATCAACGCGGTCGCCTTCATCGGCATGTCGCAATTGACGGGAACGCTGTCCGAAAGGTTCGGGCTGAGGCCGGTGGTGCGGGTCGCGGTGGTCGGCTATGCGACGACGATGGTGGTGCTGTTCGCGGTGATGGCGTCCGGCGTCGATCGGCTCGACGTCATGGCGGCGCTGCTGTTCGTCGGCTACGGGTTCCTCGGCCTGGTGATCCCTGCGACTTCGGTGCTGGCCATGGAGGAGCATGGCGCGATCGCCGGCACGGCCTCGGCACTGATGGGCACCCTGCACTTCGCCATCGGCGCGGTCGCCATGGGCATCGCCGGGGTGTTCTTCGACGGCACGCCGCTGCCTATGGTGGCCGGCATCATGCTCTGCGCGGTGATCTCGTTCACGCTGGCCAAGGTGACGCTCGGCCGCGGACGGCAGGTTGTCGAAGCGCCGGCAGAATAGATGCTTTCCAGTGAGAGCAATGAAAAAGGCCGGGTCAGTCCCGGCCTTTTTCACGTCTGGGCGCGGCGGCGCGGCCAGCAAGCCTGCTGTCGTCACAGTATCGAGGTGAGATGGGGATCGGAGGGAAAGTTGGAATCGAAGCAGGAGAAGTGGAGGTTTCTGTTGCCAGGTACCTCCGAACCCCGCCTAGAAGTGCGAACCGCTAGGGCTTGATTTGAAGCTGTCGCACCGCTTACGCGGCGAGACGTGCTTCCGCATAGTTGTCGTTGGCAACTATAAGTTCAGCCCGATAACGGTGGTACAATGCCGGGCAAAAGTACGATCTTTACACCTTCGTCGATCCTATTTCGCCCCCAGCAAAAGCCGCTCTTCGCAGAGCGGTTTTTGGTGGAGGCGCCGGGTACCGCCCCCGGGTCCGAACGGCTTATTTCATCGCCTGTTTATCGCCATAGTCGGTCGAGCCGACGAAACAGATATAGGGACCGATCGTGAAAAATGAAAGGCCTCAATGATGCTTTGTCCGCTGTCTCAAACAGCATCGCCAAAGGCTTGACTTGTCAAGGCTCTCAACCGAAGCTTTGCGGCGGTGAGGAGTTACCGACTAGCGCACATTTTGCGGCAGCGCGCCACAACCCTCATCGACTGGATCCCGTGGCGCCGACGAGGGGAAAATTCGATGGCCGATTATCTCGCAGACGTGAAGAAGTACGACGCCGCGGCGGATGCCGACGCGGTCGCCAAGATCGTGAAGCATTTGGGCATTGCGCTCAGGAATCGTGATTCCTCGCTGGTCTCCTGCACGGATCCCGACGAACTCGGTCGCGTCAAGGCCAGCTGGGTTGCCAAAAAGCTCGGCGTCGACGACGGCGGCAAGGCGGACGCCGCCATCGAAAAGACCTGCAAGGCGATGGAGGCCGATAACACCAAGAGCCGGGTGACCTTTTATTACCTGGTCGCCAAGGAGTTGGGCAAGCTCGCCAGCCTCTGAGCATCGCATGTCAATTTGCGGATGCTGACGCGGGCAGCTCTTTCTCCCCGTCACTATACGGGGAGAAATGCCCGGCAGGGCAATGAGGGGCGGCGCAAACGACCGGTAAGAGAAAGCGACTCTGGTGCCGTTTTGACATATTCGGTCGGCAGCCAGTCGGTTATGATTGCCTAACCCGAATCGAGCCCCCGAATCGCCGATGCGCCAATATCTCGACCTGTTGAAGCACGTGCTGGAAAACGGCGCCGATCGCGGTGACCGCACCGGCACCGGAACGCGCTCGGTGTTCGGCTACCAGATGCGCTTCGACCTCGCGCACGGCTTCCCGGTCACCACCACCAAGAAGCTTCACCTGAAGTCGATCGTGCATGAACTTCTGTGGTTCCTGGCCGGCGACACCAATATCAAATATCTCAACGACCACGGCGTCTCGATCTGGGACGAATGGGCCGACGAGAATGGCGACCTCGGCCCGGTCTACGGCAAGCAATGGCGCTCCTGGCCGGACGGCTATGGCGGCGCCATCGACCAGATTGCCAATCTCTTGAAGGAGATACGCAAGAATCCTAATTCCCGACGGCTGATCGTTTCGGCGTGGAACCCGGCCGAAGTGGAAGCCATGGCGCTGCCACCCTGTCATTGCCTGTTCCAGTTCTATGTCTCGGAAGGCAGGCTCTCCTGCCAGCTCTACCAGCGTTCCGCCGATATCTTTCTCGGCGTGCCGTTCAACATTGCTTCCTATGCGCTGCTCACCATGATGGTGGCGCAGGTCACGGGGCTGAAGCCCGGCGATTTCGTCCATACGCTGGGCGATGCGCATCTTTATGCAAACCATTTCGAGCAGGCGCGCGAACAGTTGCAGCGCACGCCCAAGGCGCTGCCGACGCTATGGATCAATCCGGAGGTGAAGGACCTTTTTGCCTTCCGCTTCGAAGATTTCCGGCTGGAAAACTACCTCGCCGATGCGACGATCAAGGCGCCCATCGCGGTGTGAGCCGCAACATCGGGCTTTTTGCTTTGTCTCAAATTGCTCGCCGGTGCTGTGTCGTCCGCCCGCGAGCGGTGGCGGTGTCATGCAGTGCCGTCGGCGGGCTATTGGGCTAAGTCAGGCAAAGAGCCTTCCCTTGTTATATTCAGGCGGATATATCGACTGGCAGGGTCGCGCCGATCGGATTTCAAGCCCCGGGAGAGTTTCATGCTGGTGCGCAAGGGTTTCGGATTGAAGGCGGCCGCCATTGGCGGTCTTGCGATATTGATCGCCGCCATGCCGGTTGCCCATGCCGATGACAGGCTGATCGTCTTTGCCGCCGCAAGCATGAAGAACGCACTGGATGCAGTGAACACCGCCTGCGCCGCCGATGTCGGCGAGGCGGCGACCATTTCCTATGCGGCAAGCTCCGCATTGGCCAAGCAGATCGAGGGCGGCGCGCCGGCCGACGTCTTCATCTCGGCCGATCGCGACTGGATGAACTATCTGTCCGGCAAGAAGCTGACCAAGCCGGGTTCCGAGGTGAAATTGCTCGGCAACCAGATCGTGCTGGTGGCGCCGAAGGATTCGACGGTCGAAACCAGGATCGAAAAGGGTTTTGATCTTGCCGGGCTGATCGGTGACGGCAGGCTTGCCATGGGCGATTTCAAGGCGGTGCCGGCCGGCAAATATGGCAAGGCGGCGCTTGTATCGCTCGGCGTCTGGTCCTCGATTGAAGACAAGTTGGCGCAGGCCGAGAACGTGCGTGCCGCGCTCAAGCTGGTCTCCACAGGTGAGGCAGCGCTCGGCCTCGTCTACGCCACCGACGCGCATGCCGAGCCCGGCGTCAAAGTGATCGGCACCTTCCCGCAGGATTCGCACCCGCCGATCGTCTACCCGGTTGCCCAGATCGCGGATTCGAAGGACAAGCATGCGTCGGCATTCCTAAAGTGCCTGCAATCCGCCGAGGCAGGCGAGCTCTTCAAGGCGCAAGGTTTTACGGTCCTCACGCCGAGCAACTGAGGCACGCCAAAAGATGGATTGGTTGCTGGACCTCACTCCCGACGAATGGAACGCGGTCCGGCTGTCGATCAAGGTGGCGACAGTGGCGATGGTCGCCAGCCTGCCGCCCGGCATATTGATCGCGCTTGTGCTTGCCCGTGGCCAATTCTGGGGCAAGACGCTGCTCAACGGGCTGGTGCATCTGCCGTTGATCCTGCCGCCGGTGGTTATCGGCTATCTGCTGCTGCTCTCCTTCGGCAGGCGCGGCCCGGTCGGGGCGTTTCTGGCCGAGCATTTCGGCATTGTCTTCTCCTTTCGCTGGACGGGTGCCGCATTGGCCTGCGCTGTCATGGGCTTTCCCCTGATGGTGCGGGCGATCCGGTTGTCGATCGAGGCGGTCGACCGCAGAATCGAGGCGGCGGCCGGGACGCTTGGCGCCAATCCGTTGTGGGTGTTCGGGACGATCACGCTGCCGCTGATCCTGCCCGGCCTGATTACCGGCGCGATCCTGTCTTTCGCCAAGGCGATGGGCGAATTCGGCGCAACGATCACTTTCGTTTCCAACATCCCCAACCAGACGCAGACGCTGCCGTCGGCGATCTACACGTTCACGCAGGTGCCGGGCGGCGATGCCGGAGCGCTCAGGCTGACGCTGATCTCGATCGTCATCTCGATGGCAGCACTTGTCGCATCGGAGGTGCTGGCGCGGCGCGTCGGCAGGCGGATGGATATCGAATGACGGTTGTGGTCGACATCAGCCATCGGCTCGGCGACTTCGAGGTCGACGCCCGCTTCGAGAGCGCCGGGCGGCTGACCGCGCTGTTCGGGCCCTCGGGCTCCGGCAAGACGACGCTGATCAACATGATTGCCGGCCTGATCCGGCCGGACAAGGGGCGGATCGAGGCCGACGGCCGCGTGCTGGTCGATACGGATGCGGGTCGGTTCGTGCCGAAGCACAAGCGCCGCATCGGCATGGTGTTCCAGGACGCGCGGCTGTTTCCGCATATGAGCGTGGCGAGCAATCTGCGCTACGGCCGCTGGTTCACGCCGACGGCCGAACGCTATGCGGACATCAATGCTGTGGTCGACCTTCTCGGCATCGGTGGTTTGCTGGACCGGCGGCCGGCAAAGCTTTCCGGCGGCGAGAAACAGCGCGTGGCCATCGGCCGGGCGCTGCTCGCCAGCCCGAAACTGTTGCTGATGGACGAGCCGCTGGCTTCGCTCGACGAGGCCCGCAAGGCAGAAATCCTGCCTTATATCGAGCGGCTGCGCGACGAGACGAAAATCCCGATCGTCTATGTCAGCCATTCGATTTCAGAGGTCGCGCGGCTGGCAAGCAACGTCGTTGTGCTGGCGCAAGGCAAAGTCGCTGTTTGCGGCCCGACCGGGGCGATCATGCAGCGGCTCGACCTGTTGCCGGCGGAGGAGCGCGGCGAGGGCGGCGCGGTGCTGGATACCGCGGTGCTGCGCCACGACAATGTCTTTGGCATGACCGTGCTCGGCTCGGTGGCGGGCGAGATCCGCGTGCCGCTTCTGGCGGTGCCGGTCGGTGCGCCGATGCGCATTCGCATCCGTGCCCGCGATGTGATGATCGCCACCGAACAGCCGACGGGTCTCAGCGCGCTCAACATCTTGCAGGGCATGATCGTGACGATGGCGCCGGGCGAGGGTCCCGCAGTCGAGATCGGCATCGACTGCCATGGCGCAACCGTGCTTGCCCGGATCACCGAGCAATCGCGACAGACGCTGAAACTCCGGCTTGGTCGAGAGGTCTACGCGGTGGTCAAGACGGTTAGCTTCGACCCGGCGAACATGAGCGCCGGCCTGCCAGTCGAGGCGGATGGATGACCCGCGGATGATCGTCGCTATATCATTTTGGAATAGCGGTAGCGCCGGAGAGCTTCTAGGATGGATGGCGGGACTGCGGAGGAGAGAATGCCGTCGCTGAGCTTGCGGATAAACCTCGATCCAGAAGGGCGGATCGGGCCGGGCAAGATCGAGCTTCTGGAGCAGATCGCCGCCTTCGGCTCGATCTCGGCGGCGGCGCGCGGCATGGAAATGTCCTACAAACACGCCTGGGATCTGGTCGAGGACATGAACCGGGTGTTCGGCAAGCCGCTGGTCGCGGCGCAGACCGGTGGCAAAAAGGGCGGCGGCGCGCAGTTGACGCCGGCGGGGCTTGCGGTGGTCAGCCGCTTTCGCGCCATCGAACGGGCTGCGGCTTCCGCGGCGGCGGCGCATCTGGAAGCATTACAGGCGGAGATCGATGCCGGGTGAGGTCGGTGGAACCTGTATCGGCGGAGCCTACTCCTCCGGCTCGCCGGGCTTGCGCAGCAGATAAGTGTCCATGATCCAGCCTTTTTTCCGACGCGCCTCGTCGCGGGTCCTGACGATCTCGTCGCCGACGTCGCCAAGGCGGCCGGAAATGAGGATCTCGTCGGGCGTGCCGAGATAAGCGCCCCAGTGGATAAGGAGGTCGTTGTCGTCCAGCGTGTTGAAGGCGCATTTGCCGTCCAGCATGACGACGGTGCTGCCGGCATTGTCGGGCAAACCTTCCTCGGTGAGCCGGCGGCCGGTGGTGATCTGAACCGCATCGCCGATGCGGTTCAGCGCCATCTTGTGGCTGGCGGCGAGCGCCTGGACGGCAGTGATGCCGGGAATCACCTCGAGCTCGAACGTGACATTGCCTCTCATGCGCACCCGCTCCAGGATGCGCAGCGCGCTGTCGTAGAGCGAGGGATCGCCCCAGATCAGGAACGCACCGCAGCCATCTTGCGAAAGCTCGTCGCGGATCAGGCTTTCATAGATCGCGGCGATCGCCTCGTGCCAGTCATCGACGGCCGAGCGATAGGAGGGCGCTGGCTCGGCCCGCACCGGCACGTCGAATTCGACCCGGCGCGAGTTTGGATTGGTGACGAATCGATCGCAGATCTGGCGGCGCAGCTCTGCGAGATCGTTCTTTTTTGCGCCCTTGTCGGGAATGAACAGCACGTCGGCGCGGTTCAAGCCGTCGACCGCCTGCACGGTCAAGTGGTCGGGATTGCCGGCGCCGATGCCGATGACGAGAAGCTTGCGCATGGGCGAACTCCTGCCCGATCGGAGCGTCGCTGTCCAGACTGGCCCGGCAGGTCGGCATGGCATGTGCGCAAGCGCGGAAGGGCTTTGAAACTCCGCATTGAAACGTCTAGAGCGACGCGCGTCCACTTGGACGCGCAAAGTACGCTCCAGCACCTTTAATCGTCGCATCGTGCTTTCCGAAAATCGATTCCGATTTTCGGGCCGATGCGATAGAGCGACGTTCGTCCACTTGGACGCGCAAAGTACGCTCTAGCACCTTTAATCGTCGCATCGTGCTTTCCGAAAATCGATTCCGATTTTCGGGCCGATGCGATAGAGTCATAGCGGCATCTCGCCCAGGGAGCTTCCATGTTCCGTTATGTCCTGACCGCCGCGCTGGCGCTTTCGGCCACGCCCGTGTTCGCCAATGATTCGATCGCCGAATTGGGGACGGGCGGCCTGATCCTGTCGCGCAGCGACGCGGTCGCCATGGAGAGCGAGGACCTCTACATCTCACCGGAAAAGGTGACGGTCGACTATGTCTTCCGCAACATCACCGACAAGGATGTCGACGCGATCGTCGCCTTTCCGATGCCTGACATCGAAGGCGATCCGAACGAGATGCCGGCAATTCCCGACGGCCAGAGCGACAATTTCCTCGGCTTCGAGGTGACGATCGACGGCGTGGCGGCAAAGCCGCAGCTCGAGCAGAAGGCATTTGCGCTCGGCATCGACATCAGTGCCGATCTCGAGTCGCAGAACGTGCCGTTCTACCCGTTCGGCGATGCGGCCAGGGCGGCATTGGCGAAGCTGCCGCAAGCGGTTGCCGACGACTGGGTCGACCGCGGCCTCATCATCGAGGACACCGCCGACGACGGTTCGGGCATGAAAACCGTCTATGTGCCGTTCTGGCAATTGCGCTCGACCTATTGGTGGCGCTCGACCTTTCCAGCCAACAAGGCAGTTCGCGTCGCCCATCGCTACAAGCCCAGCGTCGGCGCCACCTCCTCGGTCAGCTTCTTCTATGACGGCCAGTTCCAGGGCCAATACGCCGCCTACAAGACCCGTTACTGCATGGACGGCATGTTCGAGAATGCGATTCGGAAGGCGGCGAAGCGCAATCCCGACGGCACTCTGAGATATTTCGAAAACCGCATCGCCTATGTCCTGACCACTGGCGGCAACTGGGCGACGGGCTCGATCGGCAAGTTCAAGCTGACCGTCGACAAGGGCGATCAGAAGAACCTGGTCTCGTTCTGTGGCGAAAACGTCAGGAAAGTCGGGCCGACGCGTTTCGAGATGACGGCAGAGAATTTCTACCCTGAGCACGACATCGACATATTGCTGCTGGCACCTTCGGGCGATGGCGGGAGCGGCGGCTGATGGACGTCGCGATCTATGTCGCCATCGCCGAAAACGGTGTGATCGGGCGCGATGGCGGTTTGCCGTGGCGGCTTTCCAGCGATCTCAAGCGGTTCAAGGCCGACACGATGGGCAAACCTGTCATCATGGGTCGCAAGACCTATGAAGGCATCGGCAGGCCTCTGCCTGGCAGGCTCAATATCGTGGTGACCCGCGACAAGGCCTGGCGCGCCGAGGGCGTCGAAACCGCGCATTCGCTCGACGAGGCGATCCGCCTGGCCAAGGTGCGCGGGCGCTGCATGGCCGGCGCCGACGAAATCTGCATCATCGGCGGCGGCGAGATCTATGCCCAGGCGCTGCCGCTGGCCGACCGCCTGCATGTCACCCATGTCCTTGCCGCGGTCGACGGCGACGCGCATTTCCCGCCGATCGACCCGGATTTGTGGCGCATCGGCCGCTCGCTGGGCGTTCCGGCCGGTGAAAAGGATAGTCATGCGACACGCTATTCGGTTTACGAGCGACGCCGCGACGTGCATTGAGAGACGGTAAAGGGTCGCGACGGTCCAAAACGGGCGGTGACGACGACCGATCGCGTTGAAAGCGCGCCGTCGCATCCCTATAGAAGAACAACACCGGATTTTGCGTCGTCAGGCCGGCGCATAGGGAGCGAAAGGACATTTATGCCCTGGAATGACAAAAGCGGCGGAGGCGGCGGCCCATGGGGCGGCGGCAACAATCCAGGACCCTGGGGGCAGGGACCAAAGGGGCCTAGCGGTCCGCAGGGCTCGCCTCCCGATCTCGAAGACATCATCCGGCGCGGCCAGGACAGGTTGCGGCGTGCTTTGCCGGGTGGCGCTGGCGCCAGCCCAGCCGTGTTCGGATTGATCGCGGCGGCGCTTTTAGCGCTGTGGGCGTTCAAGGCGGTCTATACCGTGCAGCCCGACGAGGTTGCGGTCGAACTCAGATTCGGCGTGCCAAAGGCAGAGTTCTCCCAGCCCGGCCTGCATTTCCATTGGTGGCCCATCGAGACGGTCGAGACGGCCGTCATTGCCGAACAACTCGTCAACATCGGCGGCGGCACGGCCTCCGGCAACGGTTCAGGGCTGATGCTTTCGGGCGACCAGAACATCGTCAACGTCCAGTTCTCGGTGGCCTATCAGGTCTCCGATCCGAGGGCCTATCTGTTCGACGTGTCCGATCCCGACGGCATGCTGCGCCAGGTCGCCGAAAGCGCCATGCGCGAAGCGGTCGGCCGGCGGCCGGCGCAGGACATCTTCCGCGACGATCGCGAGGGCATTGCAGCGTCCGTGCGCGAAATCATCCAGACGACGCTGGACGGCTACAAGGCCGGCCTGAACGTCAACGCGATTTCGATCGAGGATGCCGCACCGCCGCGCGAAGTGGCCGACGCCTTTGACGAGGTGCAGCGCGCCGAACAGGACGAGGACAAGTTCGTCGAGCAGGCCAACCAGTACTCCAACCAGAAGCTCGGCCAGGCGCGCGGCGAGGCCGCACAGATCCGCGAGGAGGCGGCCGGCTACAAGAACCGGGTCGTGCAGGAGGCCGAAGGCGAGGCGCAGCGCTTCATCTCGGTCTATGACGAATACGCCAAGGCGCCGGATGTGACGCGCCAGCGGCTTTATCTGGAAACGATGGAGAGGGTTCTGAAGGATTCCAGCAAGGTCATCATCGAGCAAGGCAGCGGACCAGGGGTCGTTCCCTATCTGCCGCTGCCGGCATTGCAGCAGAAGGCGCCGGCGCCGGCGCCGGTGCTGGGAGGAAACCAGTGATGGCCAACCGTCTTCCCATCATCGCCGTCATCGCCGCGGTCGTCCTGTTCCTGCTCTATTCGTCGGTCTTCGTTGTCAATGCGCGCCAGCAGGCACTGGTGCTTAGGTTCGGCGAGATCGTCGACGTCAAGAGCCAGCCGGGCATCTATTTCAAGGCGCCGTTCGCCTTCTTCGATGCCGACAGCGTGCAGCTGATCGAAAACAGGGTGCTGCGCTTCGACCTCGACAACATCCGCGTCCAGGTTTCGGGCGGCAAGTTTTATGAGGTCGACGCCTTCATCGCCTATCGGATCTCGGATCCGCGCGTGTTTCGCTCCGCGGTGTCCGGCCAGATCGAGCTGGCCGAGGCACGCTTGAGGACGCGTCTCGACGCCGCCTTGCGCCGTGTCTACGGTCTGCGCGACTTCGAGGCGGCGCTCTCGGAAGAGCGAGCCGTGATGATGCGCGAAGTGCGCGATCAGCTGAGGCCCGACGCCACGTCGCTCGGCCTGCAGATCGAGGATGTCCGCATTCGCCGGACCGATTTGACGGCGGAAGTCTCGCAACAGACATATGACCGCATGAAGGCTGAGCGTCTGGCCGAAGCCGAGCGGCTGCGGGCGCGCGGCAACGAGGCGGCGCAGCGCATCAGGGCGCGCGCCGACCGCGAAGTGGTGGAGATCGTCGCCGAGGCACGGAGAGAGTCTGAAATCCTGCGCGGTGAAGGTGAAGCTCAACGCAGCGCCACCTTCGCGAACGCCTACCAGCGCGATCCAGCCTTCTTCGACTTTTACCGGTCGATGAATGCCTACGGCACGGCGCTGAACAGTACCGGGACGACGATGGTGCTGTCGCCGAATTCGGACTTCTTCCGTTTCTTCCGCAATCCCGCCGGCGCGGACACGCCGGCAGCGCCGGCTGCACCGGCAGCGCCTGGGCCAGCAGCTGTGCCCCGTGCACCCGCTGCACCGACAGCGCAGCCAGGCACCGGTCAGTAACGGCCGTTGCAGGACTTTCTGGCGGCAATAGGCCTGGTTCTCGCGCATGACCCCGAAAATCGGAATCGATTTTCGGAAAGGATCATGCGCCAAATCAAAGTGCTACAGCGTCCTTTGCGCGTCCAAAAGGACGTGCGGCGCTGTAGTGTCGAGGGCCTGGTCTATGGCGGCTTTCCCGGTCTCGCCAAGAAACTTGCCGGCGAGGTTCTGTCGATGCCGGAAAATACGCTGCGGGTCGCCGGGCTGATTGCAATCGCCGTTGGTGTCGGGCTCGTCTGGCTGGTGCGTGGTGGATGACGATGATTTCGGGATAACGGAGGATTTATCCTCCGCCGATAGCCATAGCCGCAAACGTGCCGTATTTCTTGCCAACATGGCTCGACGCAGCGTTTTCGGCGAGCGCTTTTCTTCTCAGAGACACCGGGAGACTTCTCGATGACATCCAACAGCTTTTTGCGCGCGGCGAGGCGGACGTTGACCGCGGGTGCTGCAGCACTTCTTATCGGCGTCGCTACCGTCCCGTCGCTGGTGACGCCCGCGGCCGCCGACGACGGCCCGGCTTCGGTCGCCGATCTCGCGCAGGGCCTGCTCGGCGCCGTGGTCAATATATCGACCTCGCAGAGAGTGAAGGGCACGGAAGGCCCGGGCGCGGTGCCGATGCCGCAGCTTCCAGAGGGCTCGCCCTTCCAGGACTTCTTCGACGATTTCTTCAAGAACCGTCCCGGCGAACAGGGCAACCCCTCGCAAAAGGTGCAGTCGCTGGGCTCAGGCTTCGTGGTCGACGCCGAGCAAGGCATCGTGGTGACGAATAACCACGTGATCGCCGATGCCGACGACATCGAGGTGAATTTCTCCGACGGCGTGACGCTGAAGGCGACGCTGGTCGGCACCGACACCAAGACCGACGTGGCGGTGCTGAAGGTCGATCCGAAAGGGCACAAGCTGACGGCGGTGAAATTCGGCGATTCCAGCAAGATGCGCGTCGGTGACTGGGTGATGGCTATCGGCAATCCGTTCGGCCTCGGCGGCACCGTGACGGTCGGCATCGTCTCGGCCCGCAACCGCGACATCAATTCCGGCCCCTATGACGATTTCATCCAGACCGATGCCGCGATCAACCGCGGCAATTCCGGCGGGCCGCTGTTCAACAGCGCCGGCGAGGTGATCGGCATCAACACGGCGATCATCTCGCCGTCCGGCGGCTCGATCGGCATCGGCTTTTCCATTCCCTCGCAGCTGGCGTTGGGCGTCGTCGACCAACTCCGCCAGTTCGGCGAGACGCGGCGCGGCTGGCTCGGTGTGCGCATCCAGCCGGTGACGGACGACATTGCCGAGAGCCTCGGCATGGCGACCGCCAAGGGAGCACTGGTCGCCGGCGTCATCAAGGGCGGGCCTGTCGACAACGGCACCATCCTGGCGGGCGACGTCATCATCAAGTTCGACGGCAGGGACGTCAATGAAATGCGCGACCTGCCGCGCGTCGTCGCCGAGAGCACGGTCGGCAAGGCTGTCGACGTGGTCATCGTGCGCAAGGGCGTCGAGCAGACCGTGAAGGTGACGCTTGGCCGGCTCGAAGATGGCGAAAAGCTTGCCAGCGGCGAGAACGGCAATACCGACAAGGACACCGGCGACGAGGCGCCTGCCGTTTCGACGGCGTCCGTGCTCGGCATGACCGTTGGCGACCTCAACGACGAGACGCGGACGAAATTCGGTATTGCCGCCGAAGTCTCCGGCGTCGTCATCACTGAAGTCGCCAAGGATTCAGCCGCTGCCGAACGCGGCATCCAGGCCGGCGAGGTGATCACCGAGATCGCGCAGGAATCGGTCGCCACGCCCAAGGATGTCATGGACCGGATTGCTGCGTTGAAGGAGCAGGGACGCAAGAATGCGCTGCTGATGCTGGCGTCGAAGAGCGGCGAATTGCGGTTTGTGACGATCCGGATGGACTGAGTCCCGGAGGCGCGTGCTGATGGTGTGTCGCTGAACCAGTGGATCGCGTCGGCCGTGTCGCAAAAGGTTGGAGCTCCATGGAGAAAGCGGCCGATTTCCTGCGTCGACGGGCGGGTGATGCATCGGGCGACGATTTCGCGAAAGTGCTCGATCGGGTCGGCGCAAAACCGCCGCAGCCCGGCGACGAGCTTCCGTTTGACAAGCGCTGATCAGGGTCGGCGCTGATCAGCGCCGGTTTTTCTGCCAATCCTTGGCTGTCAGCCTGTAGAACACATGCCGCTTGAGCCTGGCGTGGCTGTCCGGAATGCCGGGGTGGTCGAAATCGCTGGTCGGGTCGGCGGTCATGCCCAGGCGTTCCATGACGGCAGTGGACCGGCTGTTATCCCTGACGGCGAAAGAAACGATTTCCTCGAGGCCAAGCGTTTCGAAGCCATAGGCGAGCCAGGCTTCGGCTGCCTCGGTGACATAGCCATGGCCCCAGAATTCGGGCGCCAGCCGCCAGCCGATCTCGACGGTGCCGGCCGGCAGGAACGGCAAATGATCAGTGTCGAGGAGGCCGACGAAGCCGATGCATTGGCGCGTTTCAATTATCTCGGCGGCAGCGAAACCGTAGCCATCCTCGGCAATCCATGCGCGGAACTCGTCCATCTTGGCGTCGGCCTGCGCGCGGTCGCGGCGAAACGGAAAGAACTCCATGACGCGCTCGTCGGAGTTGATGCGGTAGAAGAGGTCGCGGTCGCGACCCTCCCAGTTGCGCAGGATCAGGCGCTCGGTGCGGATTGGCGTCACTCCACAAACTCCTCCCGCCGGTAGCCCTGCAGATAGAGAAGCGCGGTCAGGTCGCCATGGTCGATGCGGAATTTTGCCTCCGCCGCCACGACATGCTTGGCATGAAGCGCCACACCGGTGCCGGCAAGGCGGATCATGTCGAGGTCGTTGGCGCCATCGCCGACAGCAATGGCGTCGGCGGTCGTCAGCCCGAGGCGCGCCGAAATCTCGAGCAGCGCATCGGCCTTGGCGGCGCGCCCCAGGATCGGCTCGGCGACCAGCCCGGTGAAGCGGCCATCCTGCTCGATCAGGCGGTTGGCGCGATTCTCCTGAAAGCCGAGCATGGCGCCGATGCGTGCGGTGAAGACGTTGAAGCCACCCGACACGAGTGCAGTCCAAGCGCCGTTGGCCCGCATGGTCTGGACAAGCGCGCGGCCACCGGAAGCCAGGGTCAGGCGATTGGCGATGATGCGGTCGACCACGGCAGTGTCGAGGCCTTTCAGCAGCGCCACCCGCTCGCGCAAGGCCGGCTCGAAAGCGATCTCGCCATTCATCGATCGCGCCGTGATGGCGGCGACGTAATCCTTGACGCCGATCTCGTCGGCGAGTTCGTCGATGCACTCCTGGTCGATAACAGTCGAATCCATATCGGCGATAAGGATTTTCTTTCGCCTGCCCTCGGGCCGCTGAACGATCACGTCAACCAGTTCGGGTGCAAGCACGGCGCGCAGGCTGGCGGTCGTTTCAGCGGCTTCGGCCGGATCGGGCAGGGTGAATTCACAGGCGATGCCTTCGGCCAGCCAGCGAACAGTGCTTGCGCCGACCGACCGCGACGCCATATTCGCAAGCGCCGGCGACAATGCGCGACCGGCGGGATGGGATACAAGCGTGGCGATCAGCGGCATCGAAAATTCCGACGGGCAGGCGGGCGAGGGCCGCGTTAAGAACGCGATCCTGATAGCCGGGCCGACCGCCAGCGGCAAGTCCGCCCTTGCGCTCGCCCTCGCCGAGCGCAACGGCGGCGTCATCGTCAACACCGATTCGATGCAGGTCTATTCGGTGCTCGACGTGCTGACGGCGCGGCCGACTGCTGCCGAACTCGCTCGCGTCCCGCATTTCCTTTACGGGCATGTCCATCCCTCCACCGCCTATTCCACCGGCGCCTGGCTGCGCGACGTGATGAAGCTCATCGACGACGGTACGCTCTTCGAACGGCCGGTCGGCACGTTCTTCGAACGGCCGGTGATTTTCGTCGGCGGTACCGGGCTCTACTTCCGCGCGCTTGCGGAAGGCATTTCGGAAATGCCTGACATTCCGCAGCCGATCCGTGATCGCTGGCGCTACGAGCTCCAGGAGCAGGGCGCAGCCAAGCTGCACCGCATCCTGCTGCGCGAGGATTCCGCGGCCGGCATGATGCTGAAGCCGACCGACGGCCAGCGCATCGTGCGGGCGCTGGAGGTGCTCGATGCATCGGGCCGTTCCATCCTGGAATGGCAGGCGGCGCGCGGCCGTCCACTGATCGACAGAGCCAGCACGCGCTTCCTTGTGATCGAGCCGGACCGAGCGGAGCTGGTGGAGCGGATCGAGGCGCGGTTCGATCGCATGCTGGAGAAGGGCGCCCTCGACGAGGTCAGGCAGATCACCGACCTTGGCCTCGATCCCGACTTGCCGGCGATGAAAGCCATCGGCGTTCGCGAACTCCAGGCCGCAATGGCCGGCGAGCTGAGCTTTCCCGAAGCGATCGAGCGCGCGAAGATCGCGACGCGACAGTATGCCAAGCGCCAGACGACCTGGTTCAGGCATCAGTTGGGTCCGGAATGGCTGAGATTGCGCCTTGGTGATCGTGTGGTATCCACGATCTTGGACGCCTTTTCGAGTGCAACCTGAAAAGTTGACTTTAAGGGAAGACCTCCCGTTGAAGTTGTCCTGGTTAACCCTCCGTAAGGCCGTCGATGCCATAACGTCTTTGGGGTTTTGCAACGGGGAGCAGATGCGTTTTCACAAGGCGGAATCAGCCTTTTTCGTCTTCATCTTCGTGATCCTGGCCGCCGGCCTGGTGACGCTTCACGCCTATGGGCTTCTGCAGGCGCTCGCGGCGGAGATCACTACCCCTGCCGCGATTGAGAAGACCACTTATCTCAACAAGCTGTTGTTTGGGACCGGCGTCCTTTTGGCGACTGCCCTGTTCTTCGGCATTTTCTTCATCTACCCGCTGATCCGCAAGCAGGCGACGGAAGAAGGCAAGCTGCGCGCCATGACGGTTTCGCTCAGCGCCCGTTCGGAAACGCTGGAGCATGCGGCGCTGACCGACGGCCTGACCGGCATGCAGAACCGGCGTTATTTCGACGATGCACTGAAGGAATACCTCGAGGAATTCCGTCGCATCGACAAGCCGGTCGGGCTGATGATCCTTGATCTCGACCATTTCAAGCAGGTCAACGACACCCACGGCCATGATGTCGGTGACCAGGTGTTGCGGGCGGTCGCCAGTTGTCTCAAGGACATGACGCGTTATCACGACGTGGCAGCGCGCCTGGGTGGCGAGGAGTTCGCGGTGGTCACGCCCAACATGGACGCCGAACTTCTGTCCAGGTTCGCCGAGCGCATCCGCAAGGCGATCGCCAACATGTCGATACTGTCGGGCAATGTCCGGCTGAAGATCACCACCAGCGTCGGCCTTGCGATCTGGGATCGCAAGGAAACCGCCGAAGAGTTCTATCGCCGCGCCGACCGCCAGCTCTACGAGGCCAAGAGGCAAGGCCGCAACCGCGTCTGCGCCTGAATCCCGGAGAAGAATTCATGAGGCCGGCCGACTGACGCAGCTTTCTCGACTTCCGGTGCTCATGGACTCAAATGTCCACTCCGCGCCGGGTTCTCGAAAGCCACGTCATTCGATCCGGCCTGATGAATTCCCTTCCGGGATTTGCGCTGGTTTCCTAGGGTGACATAGTTTTAACTTTGGAAGCGCCTTAGCCTCACAGGCTAAAGCCGCCCGGCTCAATCGTTCTGCGAGCGCAGGCCGAAGGTTGCGGGTTTCAGGCCATAACGCATGTCGAAATCGTCGTCCGGCTGGGCGCGTGCGACCGTCGGGGCGGGCGGCTTGCGGTAGTCGGGATCGCCGGCCTGCCGGCTCGAATCGACGACTTCGGCGAAGGCCATCGCCTGCTGCGGTTTTGGAACGTTGCGAAGCCTTTCGACGATCGCCACCAGATCGACATCATGGCCAAGCTCGGACGGCAAGGCTTCCTCGCGCTTGGCTGTGCCCGGGATCAGGCCATCGGACAGTTTTTCGAATTTCATTCGCATGGTCGTCGCCACGCCTTCACCAAAGGCGATGGCTTCGCGCTGGCCCATCGAAGACAGGAATGCCAGTGTCGAGGCCGAGGAATCGGCGATCGCCGAGCGGATGATCGCCTGGTCCTGCTCGTTGGCGAGCCGCATCGCAAAAAAGGTCGAGCACTGCGACAGGATGGTGGGGTCGAGTTCGCCCGGGCGCTGTGTGACGATGCCGAGATAACAACCATATTTGCGGCCTTCCTTGGCGATGCGCGACAGCGCGTGCCGGGTCGGCGCGAAACCAAGGCGCGGATCGGCCGGCATGTAGCGGTGCGCTTCCTCGCACAGCAAAAGCAGCCGCAGCCGGCCTTCGCTCCACAGCGCCAGGTCGAAGGCCAGACGCGCCAGCACCGAGCAGACGGAATTGACCACTTCCGAAGGCATGCCTGCCATCTCGAAGCAGGTCACCGGGCGCCCGTGATGCGGCACACGGAAGATGTTGCCGATCGTCTCGTGGATGGTGTCCTCGATCAGCCGCGAGTTGAACATGAAGCGGTAGCGCGGATCGGAGGCTGCCGATTCGATGCGCGTCTTCAGCGATTTGAGGGTGGGGCGGTCGTTCTTGCTTTCCAGCAGTCCCATGCGCTCGTCGATCTGCTTGATGAGATCGACAATGCGATAGGGCACCGGCGTGTCCGCGGTCAGCGCATCGCTGCCGCGCCTGAGATACGTGCCCGAATTCGGGTTGCGATAAAGGTTTTTGGCCGCGGGAATAAGATCGCGCAAGGCGTCCACCTCTTCCGGCACGATCTCTCGACCGCGAAACAGCACTTCGGCAAACTCCTCGAGCTTGAACATCCAGAAGGGCAGGTCCAGCGTCGCCGAATCGACCCTGACGCAGTGCTCTGGCAAGGACGCGGCGAACTCGTTGTGCGGATCGAGGATGAGAACGCGCAGGTCGGGTCGAGCGGCGATCGACTTGCGCAAAAGCAGCGAGACGGCGGTGGATTTGCCGACGCCGGTGGTGCCGACAATGGCGAAATGGCGCGCCAGCGTGTCGTCGATAGCGATGTTGGCGTCGATCTCCTCATCCTGTGACAGCGTGCCGATGGTGATCGAGTGACGCCCGGCCAGGTCATAGACCGCCTGCAGGTCGCGGCTGCGGATGCGGTGGGCAATGGCGCCGATATGCGGATAGGTGGTGATGCCGCGGTCGAAAACCGGTTTGGCGCCGGGCTCGGCGCCGTCGCGCACCTCGCCGATGAGCTCGATACTGACCTCGATCGGGTTCTGGCCCTCATCGTGCCAGGCGCGATCCGACTTGCCGACCGCGTAGACCAGCCCGACGGTCCGCGTGTTGCCAAGGTTGATGGAGATCATCTTGCCGACGCTCCAATGGCCGGTGACCGTGCCCAGAATATCGGCGGCATGGGCGCTGATGGTGGCGCGCGCGCCGTCGCACTGGACGACATTGCCCAGAACGCGCTTGTCGCTCTGCTCCGCCTTGCGGCGCTCCTGCAATGTCGGCTCTCCAACGGAGGCGTCGCGGTCGACGAACATGGACAGGCTGTTCCCCATTTCCCTTTTCCATTTTCCCCAAGGCGATCGACCTTACGCCGACGCGGTTAAGGGGGGGTGAGGTCGGATGGTGTAAGGACGATTAAGCCGGTCGCGAAAATTGAACCGACCGGCGCCGAGTCCCGGCGACAGCCTCGATCGTCTACCCTGTGTGATGGACCTGCTGCAGCCCGTAGACCGGCGTCGCGATGCCCTCGTGCCGCGCTTTCAACTGCAGCGACAGGAACTGCGAATAATGGCGTGACTGGTGCAGATTGCCGCCGTGGAACCAGAGCGCTTCCTGTTGCGTCGGCTTCCACATGTTGCGCTGCTCGCCCTCCCAGGGACCGGGATCCTTGGTGGTGTTCGAGCCGAGCCCCCAGCATTTCCCGACTTTGTCGGCGACCTCTTTCGAGATCAGCTCTGCCGCCCAGCCGTTCATCGAACCGTAGCCGGTGGCATAGACGACGACATCGGCCGGCAGCTCGGTGCCGTCGCTGAGCAGGACCGAATGTTCCTTGATCTCGGTCACGTCGACGCCGCTCTTCAGCTTGATGGCGCCGTCGATGATCAGCTGGGAGGCGCCGATATCGATATAGTAGCCGGAACCGCGCCTGAGATATTTCATGAACAGGCCCGAACCGTCGTCGCCCCAGTCGAGCATGAAGCCAGCTCTTTCCAGGCCCTCGTAGAAGGCGGCATCACGCTCCTTCATCTTCTCGTAGAGCGGGATCTGGAATTCGTGCAGGATCTTGTAGGGCAGCGAGGCGAAGATGAGATCGGCCTTGGCCGTGGTCATGCCGTTTTGCACGGCCTGCTCCGAATAGAGGGCTCCGAGCCCGATATCCATCAGCGTGTCGGATCTGACGATGTGCGTGGTCGATCGCTGCACCATGGTGACGTCGACGCCGGCTTCCCACAGTGCGGCGCAGATATCATGCGCGGAATTGTTCGACCCGATGACGACGACTTTCTTGCCAGCGTAGCTGTCTGGACCGGGATGTTTCGAGGAATGGTGCTGATCGCCCTTGAAATTCTCCATGCCTTTGAACTGCGGGATGTTGGGCCGGCCCGACATGCCGGTGGCCAGCACCAGCTGCTTCGGCTTCAGCGTGATGTCCTTGCTGTCGCGACGGACGACGACCGTCCATTCCTTCTTCTGATCGTCATAGGTGGCGCTCTTGGCCTCAGTGGAGGACCAATAGTTCAGCTCCATGACCTTGGTGTACATTTCCAGCCAGTCGCCGATCTTGTCCTTGGGCGAGAAGACCGGCCAGTTCCGAGGAAAGTCGATATAGGGCAGATGGTCGTACCAGACCGGATCGTGCAGGCAGAGCGACTTGTAACGCTTGCGCCATGAATCGCCGGCACGCTCGTTCTTCTCGACGATAATGGTCGGCACGCCGAGCTGCCTCAGCCGGGCACCGAGCGCGATGCCGCCCTGGCCGCCGCCGATGATCAGCGTGTTGGGCTGATTGACAAAGCCGAGTTCGGCGGCTTCCTTCTCGCGCTCCTCCTTCCAGGTTGGCCGGTTCTTGCCGTGACCGTGCTTGGCACCCATCGGCCGGGCGAAGCCGGCGGGTTCCTCATGGCTCTTCAGCTCGACCATGGTGGTGAGCAGTGTCCAGATCTTGCTGTTCTTCAGCCGGATATGGCCGAAGCCGCGCGCAACCTCCGTTTCGAAACTGATCCAGCCTTCGAGCAGCCCGTCGCTCTCCGTGGCGTCTTCGCCTTTCGCAAGCGCCCAGTTCGATGGCTTTATCGTCGCCAACTGGCTCATCAGCATATCGCGCACCTGGTCGCGACCTTCCATGGTCTTGATGTTCCAGGTGAAGGTCACCAGGTCGCGCCAGTAGCAGTCTTCCTGAAAGCACCCGACCGCTCCGTCGATGTCGCCGGCGGCGAGCGCTGCGCTGAATTGGTCGAGCACGTCGGATAGTTTCTTGGCTGGGGCCTTGTCGAGCATCGAATTTCCTCCCGTGAAGTGCTGGTCGTCGTCGCGGCGTGCCGGACCCTCCCAGGCCGGTCGACCGGAGTATCGCGGCAAACTGCGTGCCGCGTCACGTCGTCAAATAGTTTGGCGCGGTTTCGCGATGATCGCGGACACCGATCCTGCCGGTGGTCGTACGGAACGGTGGTTCGACGCGATGGGCGCAACCGGGCCTGCCGGATACGGTCAATTGGCTCGAACCGCCCGGCATCGTGCATATTCGCCGTTGACAGCGGCGCAAAACCAATTCTATTGTCCGCCACCATGAAAACGGCACTCATTCTCGTAGTAGGAAAGCGTATGGGCAAGGCGGTGTAACCGCCGGGCGAAAACCCCCCATGCGCAGACACAGGCTCCCTCGGGGGCCTTTTTTATTGCCCGAAACACGACTAAACGACCAGCAATCGCCCGATGGCGGACAATACGGGACCAGACCGATGAGCAGTGGACAGAACGAGCGGCGCGAAATGACCGGTGCCGAAATGGTGGTGCAGGCGCTGAAGGACAATGGCGTCAAGCATGTTTTCGGCTATCCGGGCGGCGCGGTTCTCCCGATCTATGATGAAATCTTCCAGCAGGACGAGGTCGAGCACATCCTCGTCCGTCACGAGCAGGGTGCCGGTCATGCGGCGGAAGGCTATGCGCGCTCGACCGGCAAGGCCGGCGTCATGCTGGTGACATCGGGGCCGGGCGCCACCAACGCGGTCACGCCGCTGCAGGATGCGCTGATGGACTCGATCCCGCTGGTCTGCCTGACCGGTCAGGTGCCGACCTCGCTGATCGGCTCGGATGCGTTCCAGGAGTGCGACACGATCGGCATCACGCGGCCCTGCACCAAGCACAATTGGCTGGTGAAGGACGTCAACGATCTCGCGGCGATCATCCATGAGGCCTTTCACGTCGCGACGACAGGACGCCCCGGTCCGGTCGTCGTCGATATCCCGAAGGACGTGCAGTTCGCCAAGGGCATCTATGTGCCGCCGCAGACGGCGCCGCGCACCAGCTATCAGCCCAAGGTCCAGGGCGACCTGGACAAGATCAAGGCGGCGGTCGAGCTGATGGCCAACGCGAAAAGGCCGATCCTCTATACCGGCGGCGGTGTCATCAATTCCGGCCCGGAAGCCAGCCATTTGCTGCGCGAACTGGTCGACCTGACCGGGTTCCCGATCACCTCGACGCTGATGGGCCTTGGCGCCTATCCGGCTTCGGGCAAGAACTGGATGGGCATGCTCGGCATGCACGGCACCTATGAAGCAAACATGGCGATGCATGATTGCGACGTCATGGTCTGCATCGGCGCGCGCTTCGACGACCGCATCACCGGCCGGCTCAGCGCGTTCTCGCCGAATTCGAAAAAGATCCATATCGACATCGATCCGTCGTCGATCAACAAGAACGTCCACACCGATGTGCCTGTTATCGGCGATGTCGGCCGGGTTCTGGAGGATCTGGTGCGGCTGTGGCGGGCGACCGCCAGGGCCGACAAGAAGGCGCTGCACCCGTGGTGGGAGCAGATCGCGAAATGGCGGGCGCGGGATTCGCTTGCCTACAAGATGAACCACGACGTCATCATGCCGCAATATGCCGTCCAACGGCTCTATGCGCTGACCAAGGACATTGACACCTACATCACCACCGAGGTCGGCCAGCACCAGATGTGGGCGGCGCAGCACTATCATTTCGAGAAGCCGAACCGCTGGATGACCTCCGGCGGGCTCGGCACGATGGGCTACGGCCTGCCGGCGGCGCTCGGCGTGCAGATTGCGCACCCGGATGCGCTGGTCATCGACATTGCCGGCGACGCCTCGGTGCAGATGACGATGCAGGAGATGAGCGCCGCGGTGCAGCACGAGGCGCCGATCAAGATCTTCATCCTCAACAATCAGTATATGGGCATGGTGCGGCAGTGGCAGCAGCTTCTGCACGGCAACCGGCTGTCGCATTCCTACACCGAAGCGATGCCGGATTTCGTCAAGCTCGCCGAAGCCTATGGCGGCCATGGCATCCGCTGCGAGAAGCCGGACGAACTGGACGACGCCATCAAGGAGATGATCTCGGTGAAGAAGCCGGTGATCTTCGACTGCCGGGTCGCCACGCTTGCCAACTGCTTCCCGATGATCCCGTCGGGCAAGGCGCATAACGAGATGCTGCTGCCGGACGAGGCGACCGACGAGGCGGTGGCCAATGCCATCGACGCCAAGGGCAGGGAACTGGTGTAACCCCTGTCGCCCGAGCCGAGGCAGGGCTGTCGGAAGCCGTGTGGAAACAGAAAAACAGCTCAAAGTTTGAAATCGAGATTCATGTCATGAACGCACAGCACCTTCAACCCACCGGTTCCGCCTACTTCATCGCCAAGGAGACGGAAAGACCGGAAATCCACACGCTTTCCGTGCTGGTCGACAATGAGCCGGGCGTGCTTGCCCGGGTCATCGGCCTGTTTTCCGGACGCGGCTACAATATCGAGAGCCTGACCGTTTCCGAAACCGAGCACGAGAAGCATCTGTCACGCATCACCATCGTGACGCGCGGCACGCCGCATGTGCTGGAGCAGATCAAGCACCAACTCGAGCGCATCGTGCCGGTGCACCGTGTCGTCGACCTCACCGTGCGCTCGCACGAGCTCGGCCAGGAACGGCCGCTGGAGCGGGAACTCGCGCTGGTGAAAGTGGCCGGCACCGGCGAGGGCCGCGTCGAGGCGCTGAGGCTGGCCGATGCCTTCCGCGCCAGCGTCATCGACGCCAACACCGAGCATTTCATTTTCGAGATCACCGGCAAGGGCTCCAAGATCGACCAGTTCATCGCCATCATGAAGCCGCTCGGCCTGGTCGAGATCTGCCGCACCGGCGTGGCGGCGATGAATCGCGGCCCGCAAGGGATGTGATCATCCGGTTCTTTGGGTCCAGTGCTCTGGCACCGCCTGTATTTATTCTGTCGGCTTGATCCTGACCTCCTGGCCCGGCTGCCGCCGTGAGCTGGCCTTTGTGCGTCTGAGGTAAAAGGACAATATTGCTGACCTGCTTGGGAGAAGCCAATGACCCTCGATGCGTTCCTTGCTCTGCTGGTCTATGCCTTCGTGACTTCGATCACACCGGGTCCGAACAACTTCATGCTTCTGGCTTCCGGCGTGAATTTCGGTTTTGCCAAAACCATTCCGCACATGCTGGGCATCAGCATCGGCTTCCTCGTGCTGTTGCTTGCCGTCGGCTTCGGTCTTGGCGCGGTGCTGATTGCGTTTCCGGTTCTCGACACTGCATTGAAGATCGCTGGCGGCGTTTATCTGCTCTATCTCGCCTGGAAGATCGCCATGTCGCGTTCGCTCAGCAGCAAGGGCGAGGCCAAGGCGCGACCGATGCGCTTCATCGATGCGGCAGCGTTCCAGTGGGTCAATCCCAAGGCGTGGGTGATGGCAATCACCGCCATGGCCGTCTATGCCGTTCCGGAGCATCCGTTTCTGTCGGTGGCGCTGGTTTCGATAGCCTTCACCGTCGTCAACCTGCCGAGCGTTTCGGTGTGGGCAGGTTTCGGCACGGCGCTGCGGTTTTCTGTCGGACCCGGTGCGACTGAAATGGTTCAACATCGCCATGGGCGTGCTGCTGGCAGCGACACTGTGGCCGATGCTGCGGTAGCTGCCGTTTTATTGTGCACTGCACATTAAATCTTCGTAATCCCGGGTTTTGGCCCTTTTTTGCCCTCGGCGCCCTCTATCTATTTGGTGAAAGCGCGGCACGAGGCTGCGAGTTATACCCAGACATGACCACCGAACCACGGCGTGTCGATGGAAGGTCCTTGACGATGCGTGGAAAGATCGTGCTTGCGATGCTTGCGGTCGCCTGCCTTGTCACGGCTGGGCTCTATCTTTCGCCCGCGGCAACGGACAAGGTCCGGCAGATGCTGTCAGCGGGTCAGGCGCCTGACAAACCCGCGAATGCCGCACGTGCGACCGCGGTGGTTGCCGCCACCGCTTCGACGGCTGATTTCCCGATCCGGCGCTACGCCATCGGCTTTGTATCCTCGCCCGCCGTGGTCAGCGTGAATGCGCGGATCTCGAGCCAGATCACATCGATCGCCGTCAAGGACGGGCAGATGGTGAAGTCCGGCGACCTTCTGTTCTCGCTGGACGACCGCGCGCTGAAGGCGCAATTGGCCCGTGACCAGGCGACGCTCGCCAAGGACCAGGCGCTGCTTGCCAGTGCGACGGCCGATCTTGAGCGTGCCAAGGCTCTTGTCGCCAGGCAGGCCGGCACGCAACAGACATATGACCAGGCGATCGCCGCGCAGAAGTCCGCCGCGGCCACGGTCGATGCCGACAGAGCAACGATCGAAGCGGACGAGGTCCAACTCGACTTTGCCACGATCACGGCGCCGATTTCCGGCAGGCTGGGTGCGATCAGCGTCGCGATCGGCGATCTCGTCACCACCAACAGCGGCAGCAGCACGTCGGCCCCGCTGGTGACCATCACCCAGATGGACCCGCTGCGGGTGGACTTCAATCTTCCGGAAAGCGATCTTGCCCTTTTGCACAAGGCGCTGGCGGCGCCAAGGCAAGCCGCAGTCACGCTGACCAGGGACGGCGACCCGACCCCGATCGGCAAGGGGACCCTCGATTTCGTCGATTCCAGCGTCGACACCGCCTCCGGCACGATCGCAACGCGGGCCAGCGTGCCCAACCCCGATCTTTCGCTGTGGCCGGGCCAGTATGTCAATGTCGTGCTCGATGCCGGCATCATGCCGCAAATGACGTCGGTTCCCACGGTTGCGGTGCAGCCTAGCCAGAAGGGGCCGTTCGTCTATGTGATCAAGCCCGACAACACGGTGGAGGTGCGGCCCGTCCAGGTCGCACTGACCGAAGGCGACAACAGCGCTATCGGCAAGGGGCTGAAAAGCGGCGAAAATGTCGTCGTCGAAGGCCAGGCAAAGCTGAAGGACGGCGCGCCGGTCCGCGAAGGCGAGGCCGGTGATCTGGCGTCTCCCAGGGTTGCCGAGGCTGGCAAGGCGGGCGGGACGCGGCCATGATCTCCGAATTCTGCATCCGCAGGCCTGTCGCCACCCTGCTCATGTCGTTTGCGCTCGTGCTGGGCGGGCTGTTCGCTTACAAGTTCCTGCCGGTGGCCGCTCTGCCGAGCGCCGAGTTTCCGGTGGTCAACGTCTCGGCCTCGCTGCCCGGCGCCTCGCCGGAAACCATGGCGACCTCGGTGGCAACGCCGCTGATCAAGCAGTTCACCACCATCGCCGGTATCGATTCGATCTCGACCACCAACGCGCTCGGCTCGACCTCGATCGCCATCCAGTTCGTGCTCAACCGCGATATCGATGCGGCCGCCGCCGACGTGCAGGCGGCGATCGCGCGAACGCAGCGGCAATTGCCGCCCGAGATGACCAGCCCGCCGAGCTATCGCAAGGTCAATCCGGCCGATGCGCCGATCCTGCTGATGTCGCTGGTCAGCGATACGGTTCCGCTGACAGATCTCGATGCCTTTGCCGAGAATGTGATCTCGCCGTCGCTGTCGACGATCGAAGGCGTGGCGCAGGTCTCGATCTTCGGCCAGCAGAAATACGCGGTGCGCGTCCAGATCGATCCGACGGCGCTCGCTGCACGCGGTATCTCGATCGACCAGTTGCAGACGGCGATCGCCTCGGCCAACAGCAACACGCCGCTCGGCGTGCTGCAAAACGACAAGCAGCAACTGACGATCACCGCCAATACCCAACTGAACAACGCGGCGGGATTCTCCAACATCATCATTGCCACCAGGAACGGCCGCCCGGTGCGGCTCGGCGAGGTGACCCGCGTCATCGATTCGGTCGAGACCACGACGACGGCAAGCTGGTACGACGGCACCCGCGCGATCATCATGGCGGTGCAGCGCCAGCCCGATGCCAACACCGTCGACGTCGTCGACCGGGTCAAGGCGATGCTGCCGTCCTTCCAGGATCAGATGCCGGCGGCGGCCAGCATCCGGTTGCTCAATGACCGCTCGACGTCGATCCGCGAGGCGGTCGACGACGTGCAGTTCACGCTGCTGCTGACCATCGCGCTGGTGGTGATGGTGATCTTCCTGTTCCTGCGCCGGGCAACGGCGACGATCATCCCGGCGGTGGCGGTGCCGATCTCGCTGATCGCCACGCTCGGCGCCATGTTCCTGTTCGGCTTTTCCATCGACAACATCTCGCTGATGGGGCTGACGCTGGCGGTCGGCCTTGTCGTCGACGACGCGATCGTCATGCTGGAGAACATTTTTCGCCACATGGAGGAGGAGGGTCTCTCGGCCTTCGACGCGGCGCTCAAGGGGGCGCGTGAAATCGGCTTCACCATCATCTCAATCTCGATCTCGCTGGTCGCTGTGTTCATCCCCGTGCTTTTGATGGGCGGCGTGATCGGCCGCATCTTCAACGAATTCGCGGTGGTGGTGACGGTCGCCATCCTGGCCTCGATGTTCGTGTCGCTGACGCTGACGCCGATGCTGTGCTCGCGGCTCTTGTCGGTTTCGAAGGCCGAGCGCGAAGCGGCGCAGGGCGAAGGTCACAGGCATAATTTCTTCATGCTGGGTTATGACAGGCTGCTGACCTTTTGCCTGCGGCACAGTTTCCTGGTTCTTCTCGTCTTCGTTGGCACGGCCGCACTGTCGGCCTGGCTGATCCAGACCTCGCCGAAGGGCTTCTTTCCGCAGGAGGATATCGGCCAGATTTCGGTGACGACCACCGCGCGCCAGGACATCTCGTTCGACGCCATGGTGAAGCTGCAGGGGCAAGTGGCTGATGTCTTTACCCATTCACCCTATGTCTCGCATGTCGGGTGGTCGGTGGGCAGCGGCGACAACGCACTCAACCAGGGCCGGCTCTATGTGCAATTGAAGGACAAGGACCAGCGCCCCGACATCGACAAGGTGCTCTCGGATCTGCGGCGGCAGCTGGCCAATGTCCCCGGCATCGAAACCTTCATGCAGCCGGTGCAGAACCTGCGGCTCGGCGCGCGCGCTTCGGCCAGCGCCTATCAGCTCGTCGTGCAGGGCCTCGACATCGACGCGGCGGACAGCTGGGCGCAGAAGCTCACCGACGCGATGGCCGCCGACCGTAGCGCCTTCACCGACGTTACCAATGACTTGCAGAACAACGCCCTGCAGGCGTCGCTGGTGGTCGACCGCGACAAGGCGGCGACGCTCGGCGTCGACACCGATACGTTGCGCTCCAGCCTCTATGGCGGGTTCGGCACCGAGCAGGTCTCGACCATCTTCGGTTCAGCCGACAGCTACGAGGTGATCATGGAACTCGACCCGAGGATCGAGTGGTCGCCGGAAAGGATGCTGGCGATCAAGGTAAGGACGGCCAGCGGCAGCCTGGTGCCGCTCGGTGCCTTTGCCCGCGTCGATCGGACCGCCGGCGCCTTGACCGTCAATCAGCTCGGCCAGCTTCCGGCGGTGACCATTTCCTACAATCTGCCGCAGGGCGTCGCGCTCGGCGACAGCGTGAGCCGCATCGATGCGCTGAAGGAGAAGATCGGCATGCCGGCGACGATCTCGACCACTTTTTCGGGCACGGCGAAAACTTTTCAGGACTCGCTTGCGAACCTGGGCCTGCTGATCGCCGGCGCGATCCTGACCATCTATATCGTCCTCGGCATCCTCTACGAGAGTTTTATCCATCCGCTCACCATCCTGACTGGACTGCCGTCGGCGGTGCTCGGCGCGCTTGTTGCACTGCGGCTTGCGGGGATGGACCTGTCGGTGATCGCGGTCATCGGTATCCTGATGCTGATCGGCATCGTCAAGAAGAACGGCATCATGATGATCGACGTCGCGCTCGAACTCAGGCGCGAGGGGATGTCGCCGCTCGAGTCCATTCACAAGGCCTGCCTGATGCGCTTCCGGCCGATCATGATGACGACGCTGGCGGCACTGATGGGCACGATCCCGATCGCGCTCGGCACCGGCGCCAGCGCCGAACTGCGCCAGCCGCTCGGCGTGGCGGTGGTCGGCGGCCTCGTCGCTTCGCAAGCGCTGACGCTGTTCGTCACGCCGGTCATCTATGTCTACATGGAGCATTTTTCGGGCTGGCTTGTCGGGCTGTGGCCGAAGCGCCGGCACGAGCAGCCACCTGTCGAGGCCGTCGACCAGCCGTCGCTGTTCGAGAACGGAGAAGCGTTGCAGGGCGAGCCGCACAAGGCGGCGGCCGAATAGAAGGCGACGGGCTGGCCCAAGCCGTGGCGCTTGCGGTGGAACGCTTGCAGCCGTAATTTACGGCCATGTCCCACGACCACGACAACGAGCTTGATCCTTTTGCCGCCCGGGTGCGCGCACTGGAGACGATCCTCACCCAGAAAGGGCTGATCGATCCGGCCGCGATCGACGTGATCGTCGACACCTATGAGACAAAGATCGGTCCGCGCAACGGCGCCAAGGTGGTGGCGAAGGCGTGGGTCGAGCCGGACTTTGCCGTTTTGCTGAAACGCGACGCGACGGCGGCGATCGGCTCGCTCGGCTACACCGGCCGGCAGGGCGAGCACATGCAGTCCGTGTTCAACACGGCGGACACGCACAACCTCGTCGTCTGCACGCTGTGCTCCTGCTACCCGTGGTCGGTGCTCGGCCTGCCGCCGGTCTGGTACAAGGCGCCGCCCTATCGTTCGCGCGCGGTCATCGATCCGCGCAGCGTGCTCGAGGAATTCGGGCTGACCTTGCCGGCAACGACAAAGATCCGGGTGTGGGATTCGACCGCCGAGCTGCGTTACCTGGTCGTGCCGATGCGGCCGAAGGGCACCGACAGCTGGAGCGAGGAGCGGCTGGCGGATCTGGTGACGCGCGACGCGATGATCGGCACCGGACTGGCGCGGGAGCCGGCATGAACGGGCCGCAGGATCTCGGCGGGCAGATGGGGTTTGGGCCGGTCGCACCCGAAAAGGACGAGCCCTGTTTCCATGCCGCCTGGGAAAGGCGGGCGCTTGGCGTGACGTTGTGCGCGGGCGCCATGGGCGCCTGGACCATCGACGAGAGCCGGCATGCGCGGGAATTGCTGCATCCCGCCGACTATTATGGCTCCAGCTACTACGAGATCTGGATCAAGGCGCTCGAAACCTTGCTGAAGCGACATGGTTTTGTCAGCGACCGCGATCTGGCCGCGGGCAAGGCGGTCGACCCTGCCGCGACGCCAAAGCGGGTGCTGAAGGCCGAAAACGTGCCGGCAGTGTTGGCCAAGGGCGGCCCATGCGACCGGCCGATCGCCGCGCCGGCCCGGTTCAAGGCAGGCGATATAGTGCGCACGAAGAATTTCCATCCGACCGGCCACACAAGGCTGCCACGCTACGCACGCGGCAAGCAGGGAACGATCGAGGCGGTGCGCGACGGATTTGTCTTCCCCGACACCAATGCACATGGCCAGGGCGAAAACCCGCAATGGGTCTATACGGTGGTTTTTGACGGCGCCGAGATCTGGGGCGAGGGCGCCGACCCGGCGCTGAGCGTGTCGATCGACGCCTGGGAGAGCTATCTTGAGCCGGCGTGAGGCGAAGTCAGGCACCGCCACGCTGCCTGCCGGCGTCGAGGCGCCGGTATTCGCCGAACCGTGGCAGGCGGAAGCCTTCGCCATGACGGTTGCGCTGCACGACAAGGGCCTGTTTTCCTGGAGCGAATGGGCGGACGCCCTGTCCGCCGAGGTCAAGCAGCCTGATGCCGCCAGCGATGGCCACGATTATTACGAGCACTGGCTGGCGGCGCTGGAAAATTTGCTGTCGGCCAAAGGAGTTGCCGGCAAGCGCGACATCGATGCGCTCGCTGCCGCCTGGGAACGCGCAGCGCATGGGACGCCGCATGGCAAGCCGATCCTGCTCGAGAACGATCCCAGCCCGACCGAAGGTCGTGGCGGCCCGACCGGCTAGTGGTATCGGCCTAACATAAGAGTCCGGCTTGGATTCCCTTTGGCGAAAGCGCATGCGAGTCTGGCGCATGCGCACAGGAATATCCTTCACCGTTTCGCCGACCGATCGCTAGCGACTGATGGCTGTCGTCAAAGACCGCAATGCGCCGCAGAAGCACGTCTGGCGCGCCGAGATCATGCTACTGAGTGCCGACAGCGCCGGTACCGTCGAGATCATGCGCCAGACCGGCAAGTCGAAGACCTGCGTGTGGCGCTGGCAGGAGCGCTTCGCCGCGGCAGGCTTCGAAGGACTGTTGCGCGACAAGACGCGGCCATCGCGCATTCCGCCTCTCAGTCCCGAAGTGGCGGAGCGCGTGGCGGCGCTGACGTTGCAGGACCCACTTGGCGAAACCACGCACTGGACCGCCGATATGATGGCCGAAGCCGCCGGCATCAGCGCCAGCGCGGTACGCCGCATCTGGAAGGCGCACGGCCTTCAGCCGCACCGCTGGCGGCAGTTCAAGCTGTCCAACGATCCACAGTTCGTCGACAAGCTGCGTGACGTCGTCGGCCTCTATGTCGACCCGCCAGCCCACGCCATCGTGCTGTCTGTCGACGAGAAGAGCCAGATCCAGGCACTCTACCGTACGCAGCCCGCCCTGCCCATGAAGAAGGAAGGCTCGGCACCATGACCCACGACAACCACTCTGTTGCCGCCCTCAACGTGCTCGACGGCACAGTCATCGGCAGGAACATGCAGCGACATCGTCGCCAGGAGTTCATCCGCTTCCTCAACGCCATCGATGCCGGCCAGCAAGGCCATCCACGTCGTCATCGACAACTACGCCGCCCACAAGCATCCTAAGGTGCGTGCCTGGCTCGACCGCCATCTGCGTTTCACCTACCACTTCACGCCAACCTCGTGCTCGTGGCTCAACGCGGTCGAGGGCTTCTTCGCTAAACTGTCGAAGCGGCGCCTCAAGCGCGGCGTCTTCCACTCTGTCGTCGACCTCCGGGCTGCCATCAACCGCTACCTCGCAGAACACAATCAGCAACCCAAACCGTTCACTTGGACCGCCGACCCCGACAAAATCATCGCCGCCGTCAAACGTGGGCATCAAGTGTTAGATTCCATCCACGTGGTGAAAATCTGACGCTTGGCACCGGAGCCGAAATTCCGGTTTCGACCCCTCATAACAGGTTTGAGCCCGATGCGGGCATTTAGTCAGTTTGCCTCCACCCCTAGTGACATCGAGCTGACTTGAGTCACCTCAGGGTGTCGAGAAACGCCTTGGCTTCTCTCAGGTCGGGGGTCTCGAAGCCCTCGGAGAACCACTCATTCACGGGCACGAGCAGGGTGTGGGCATCGGCAGGCTTGCCTTGGTCGCGCCACAGCCGGGCAAGACCGGTGGCCGCACGCAACTCCCAGGACTTCGCGGATTGACGCCGGGCGATTTCGATCGCGTGCTCAAATGCGGCGCTCGCCTCATCTGGTCTTCCGTCCGGTAGGGCTGCCAGAAGCTGCCCGCGCAAGCAATACAGTTCGGCCTCCGGCCAACGCTCCCCTGTCCCCTCGACCACTGCCAGAGCCTCATCCAGTGCACCGAGCCCCCGTTGCATGTCCCCCGAGAGGGCACAAGCCTCGGCCAGCAGGCCCAGGAAGAACGGACGCATCCACGCCGCGCCGCTCTTCCCCCAATCCGCAAGCCCGCGCTGGATCGCTTCTATCCCGGCGGCCTCCTGACCGTGACGAGCCATGGCCCAGCCCTGGACCACCGTCGCGCTGGCGGCCCATAGATCCAACTTGTGTTCCCGGGCCAGCTCCAGCAACGCCGCCGCATGCCCCGCGGCCGCGCTGTCGTCGCGGCCGAAAGCCCCCACCAGCGCGCTGTACATCAGGGCAAACCCGAGGGTGTTCTTATGGCCGACCCGGTGGGCTACGGCCAATCCCTCGGCTTGTCGGCGGGATGCCTGATCCGGGTAGCCCAGCAGCCACAGCACCCAGGTCAGGTGGGCGAGCGCGGACACGCCAAGGTCCTGGCCAAAAACAAAGGCCGTCGAACCATGCCGTTCCGGGTGGTACAGCGCAACGGCACACTCGAGGTGCTCGCGGGCGGCGAGCAACTCGCCCCCCACCTCATCTGTCGCGCCGCACATTCGGTGCGCCAAGCACAGCCGCTCCGGGTCTGGGTGCAGCTCGGCCAAGGCGAGAATTTGCCTGGCCAGCTTCTGCTGCTCGGGAAGCGCCATGCGTACGAATTGGACAGCCCAGAACCCATACAGCACAGGAAACTGTTGTGATGCGTCGCCTACGGCCTCTACCAATTCCTGCGCCCGGGCGAAAGCGGAGGCGGTCTCAGGTGCTGCGTGGCCGTACCGGGCAATGCACGCCTGACCAAGCATAGTCTGAAGATGAAGTTCGCGCTCTGCCCGGGCGCGGCTCTCGGGCAAGGTCCGCACGAGGTCAATGCTCCGGGTGAGATGGCCGATGGCTTCCGCAACGGCCGAGCGCCGGAAGGTGCGTTCCCCGGCCCGCTGCCAGTAGTCCGCAGCCCGCTCGGTCAGTTCCGCCTGGGTAAAGTGATGGGCCAGCAGCTCAGGTTGGGTTTCGACCACCTCCGGCCAGCGCTCTTCCAGTACCTGGGCGATCCGGGCGTGCAACTTCTGGCGTGTGCCACGCAGGAGGCTCACGTAGGCGGTGTCCTGCACGAGCGCGTGCTTGAACGTGTAGGTCGCCTCGGGCGGCGTGCCGCGCCGGAACGCGAGACCAGAATTGACGAGCTCGTCCAGTCCCTGCGCCAACGCTGCCTCGGGTAGTCCCGCCACGGCGGCCAGCAGCTCATGGTTGAACTCCCGGCCGAGTGCCGCGCCGATCTGCGCCACCTGCTTGGCGGCCGGCAGCCGATCCAGCCGAGCGGTCAGTGAAGCCTGCAAAGTGCTCGGGATCGGAAGCGCCGAGACAGCAGCATCGGGCTGGCTGGCACTCTCCAGCACGGCTTTGGTCAATTCCTCGATGAACAGGGGCACACCGTCGGTCTGCGCCACGATCCGATCCAGCATTCCGGCCGGTAATGCTTGGCCCACGACCACCTGAGAGGCGAGCGTCGCGGCTTGACGCGGACTGAGACGGCTCAGCGCCATCAAGGTCACGCCCGCCAGACCGACCCAGGGCGCCTCAAACTCCGGCCGGAAGGAGATGACCACCAGCACTGGCAGCGAGGCCAAGCGCATGATCAACCTGTCCAACAGCTCCAGCGAGCTTGGATCGGCCCAATGCACGTCCTCGAACAGCATCAGCACGGGGGATCGGCGGGCCCGTTCATCGAGGATGTGAAGCAGTGCCCCGAAGGTCTGCTCCTTCTTGCGCTCCGGGCTGAGAGCCAGTGGCGGGTACCGCTCGCCACCCGGCACGCCGAGCATCTCGGCAATGAGCGCCAGCTCATGCGAGGCGGCGAGTGGGTGTAGCAGGGTTTCCAGCTTGACGAGCCGAGCCTCCGCAGGCTCGCCGTCCACGAAGCCTACCTCGTTCTTCCAGCGTGCGATGATCGGTTGGAGGGCGCTCTCACGGTGATGGGGCGAGCAGAAGTACTTGAGTTTGAGATGCACCTTTCCAGCTACGTGCTCCTCAAGCGCAGCGATCAGGCGGGACTTGCCGATGCCGGGCTCGCCGGCGATGAGCACGACCTGCCCTTCGCCGCCCTTCGCCTGCCGCCAGCGGCGCAGCAGCAGATCGAGCTCGTCATCGCGCCCGACCAGCGGCGTGAGGGCGGCCGGATGCATCGCGTCGAAGCGGCTCTGAACCATGGCCTCGCCAAGCACCTGCCAGGTGCGGACAGGGCCGGTTAGCCCTTTGAGGTGAACCGAACCAAGCTCGCGGCACTCGAACAGGCCGCCGATGCGCCGCCGTGTTTCTGCGTCGATCACTGCGCATCCAGGATCAGCAAGGGATTGTAGCCGCGCGGCAACGTTCGGGGTCTCACCGATTACAGCCTGCTCCTGTGCGGCCCCGGCCCCCAGCAGGTCGCCCACGACGGCGAGGCCACTGGCGATGCCGACGCGTGCGGACAACCGCTCATCGGCGGGCGCAATCTGGCCAACCGCTTCCAGCGTGGCCAAGGCGGCGCGTACTGCGCGCTCGGCATCGGCCTCGTCGGCCTGGGGCCAGCCGAAATAGACCAGGACTCCATCGCCCATGTACTTCGCGACGAAGCCGCCGAAGCGACCAACCGTCTCGGCAATGCGGCGGTGGTAGGTCCCGATCACCTCGCGCATGTCCTCGGGGTCCAGGTGCGCGGCGAGCGCCGTGGAGCCGACGAGGTCGACGAACATCACACTAAGTTGGCGCCGCTCCGCCTCAGGGGACGGCAGGGCCACTGTCCCGGAGATCGTGCTCTGTGGCTGGATGGATGGGGACATGGCTGGAGGCGAGCCCGCGCGCACGGCGGCGATGGCGGCGAGCAACTTGCGGCGGTGGCCGATCGAGACGACGCCAAGTCCGCTCAGATCATCGGCGGTGAGGTCGGCTAGGACGTCGCCATCGATGTCGTTCTCGCGGAACGCCTGTTCGTACTGTCCCAGCCCCAGATCGCGCAGCCACGCGCCAATGTCCATGGCCCTCTCCCGGGTTCGTGGCGACCAGAACGCTAAGGTCTTCAATCTACCCCAAAATCGCGGAGAGGGCATGATGAAACGTCACGAGCTACCTTCGGATTAAGGGCAGCTCGTGGCAGCACCAAGCAGACTTTCGCCGCTCTGTCGGCCAGCTTCCGCTTCCACCTAAAACCGAAGTCTGTATCGGGTACTAAGCGTCAGGTTTTCACCACAAGGTCGTGGCGGCTCGACTTCGTTCTCTTTAGGTTCCGTCTTCTGCCTGATAACTTGCGCCATTGGAAGCGGTGCGGCCCGCCGCCGATGATCGTTGCGCCTTGTCTTTCCCTCGCGAATCCGGTCTCTCGCGCTGATGGAATTCTCTCCTCAACAGGACGATGCGCTGAAGGCGGTCGCCACCTGGCTCAAGACCGGAAAGCCGCAGCTGTTCCGGCTGTTCGGCTATGCCGGCACCGGCAAGACGACGCTGGCGCGCTATTTCGCCGAGCATGTCGACGGCCAGGTGCAGTTCGCCGCCTTCACCGGCAAGGCGGCGCAGGTGCTGCGTTCCAAGGGCGCGGTCAATGCCCGCACCATCCATTCGCTGATCTATCGGCCGAAGGGCGAGGAGACGGTTTCGGACGAGGTGACCGGCAAGACTTCGATGTCGCCGACCTTTTCGCTCAACCGGCAAAGCCCGATCTCGCGGGCCAAGCTCGTCGTCATCGACGAATGCTCGATGGTCGACGAGCAGCTTGGCCGCGACCTGTTGAGTTTCGGCACGCCAATCCTGGTTCTCGGCGATCCCGGCCAGTTGCCGCCGATCTCGGGCGGCGGCTTCTTCACCGAGCATGAACCGGATATTCTGCTCACCGAGATCCACCGGCAGGCGCGCGACAACCCGATCATCCGGCTGGCGCTCGACGTGCGCGAGGGTCGCGAATTCATGCGCGGCGACTATGGCGCGGCGCAGGTGATCGGCAAGGAAGACGTCACCCAGGAGCTGGTGCTGAAGGCGGACCAGGTGCTGGTCGGCACCAACAGGACGCGGCGCCGCTACAATCAGCGGTTGCGCGAGCTGAAGGGGTTCAATGCCGACTATCCACAGGCCGGCGACAAGCTCGTCTGCCTGCGCAACGACCCGGCCAAGGGACTGCTCAACGGTTCGCTGTGGAAGGTGATGACCTCGTCGCGCGAGACGGTGAAACCCGGCATCAATCTGCTGGTCTCCCCGGAAGAGGACGATCCGGACCGCGGCGTCGCCAAGATCAAGCTGCTCAAAGCGGCGTTCGAGGACCCGGACGCCGACATTCCCTGGCAGCAGAAAAAACGCTTCGACGATTTCGACTATGGCTACGCGCTGACCGTGCACAAGGCGCAAGGCTCTCAGTGGAACGAGATCGTGCTGTTCGACGAAAGCTGGGCGTTCAAGGAAACCCGCCAGCGCTGGCTCTACACGGCAATCACGCGCGCGGCGGAACGGCTAACGATCGTCAGATAGGCCGGTCGAGCAGCCCCCATGGACCAGGAATCCGGGACTGGCACGGGGTCGACCTGCGTCAGCGTGGGGCCAGCGGTGTGGCGTCGAGCCATTCCCAGGCGGATGCTTCGTCCTTTGCCTCGAAATGCCTGAGCTCGACAGGCGAGGAGGCAGGCAGCAAGCTCTGCGCGCTGGGTACCCAGTTCGGCTCGCCGACCGCAGCGCAGCGGCCGACATGCTCCACGGCATGGGCCGTGCCCTGTTCAAGCGTTTCGTCCGACACATCGGCCCAATCGACGCCTTCATGGTCGATCAGGCGCACAAGCACATCGATTTTCGGGTGCAGCGCGTAGGCCGCCTCCAGCAATCCGAACAGGTTTTCCGCATCGGCCGCCGTGACATGGCCGACGACGTCGATGGCGAACAGGTCGTCGCGGTCGGTGTCGATGCGGCGAACCGCCGGCACGTCTTCAAGATAATTCACGGGTCTTCCTCTTGCTGGATATTATACGTCCCTCTGGAACACCGCAAACCCCCTGTCTGTTCCCGCCAAAGGCGGTATAGATGGCCGCGATTTAATCCGGACCCGAGAAGCCATGCCTGCAAAACTCTCCGTCAATCTCAATGCCATCGCCATGCTGCGCAACCGGCGCGACCTGCCGTGGCCAAGCCTCATCGGGCTCGGGCGCCTGGCGCTGGCCGCGGGCGCGCATGGCCTGACCGTGCATCCGCGGCCCGACGAGCGGCACACCAGGCATTCCGACCTGCCGCAGATCAGGGCGCTGATCGACGACGAATTCCCCAAGGCGGAGTTCAACATTGAGGGCTATCCGAGCGAGGATTTCCTGGCGCTCGTGGAAAAGCACCAGCCGGAGCAGGTGACGCTGGTGCCCGACGACCCTGCCCAGGCCACCTCCGACCATGGCTGGAACTTTGCCGCCGAGGCGGCGTTCCTGACACCGATCGTCAAACGGCTGAAAAAGGGAGGCTTTCGCGTGTCGTTGTTTTCCGACCCGGATCCGTCAGGCATGAACGCCGCGCGCGACACCGGCGCCGACCGGATCGAGCTCTACACGGGGCCGTATGGCAGCTTTCATTCCGATTCGGCCAAAGCGGCGAATGAGCTGGAAAGATTGGGAAAAACCGCGGATGCAGCACTTGCCGCCGGGCTTCAGGTCAATGCCGGCCACGATTTGGTGGTGAGCAACCTGCCGGCGTTGGCAAAGCGCATCCCGGCATTGGCTGAAGTGTCGATCGGACATGGGTTGACAGCCGATGCGTTGGAGTATGGCATGGCCAATACGGTCAAAAGATTTCTGAAGGCCTGTGGGTGGTAGAGATGGAAGCCTCGCTTTGCGGACATGGCAGCCATCACGTAGGGGCACTTGATATTGCATCGCAGCAAGCGTAGAGCACCGCGCGCTTATCGGAGTGTCGTCCATGGCCCTTACCAACAGTGGTAGTGAGGCAGAACCAGTCGAACAGTCCAGCCATCCTGAGGTCGAAAAGCACAGCACCAAGGTCTTGATGCTGGGCGCCCTCGGCGTGGTCTATGGCGATATCGGCACCAGCCCTATCTATGCGCTTCGCGAAGCACTGCATGCTTCGTCGGGCACCGATCCGCGCAGTGCCGTTCTGGGCATTCTGTCGCTGATCGTCTGGGCACTGACGATTATCGTGACCATAAAGTATGTCGCCTTCGTGCTTCGGGCGGATAACAAGGGTGAAGGCGGTACCCTGTCGCTTATGGCGCTGGCCCGGAAAGCCTATCCGGCTGGTTCCGGCATCATTCTTGTCATCGGTCTGTGCGGAGCCGCACTGTTTTTCGGCGACGCGATCATAACGCCGGCCATTTCGGTGCTTTCAGCGGTGGAAGGGCTGAGCGTCGTGACCCCGGCGTTCGATCCATATGTGGTTCCCATTACATTGGTGATTCTTGCCGTCCTGTTTGCCGTGCAGCGCTTCGGGACCGGCAGAGTGGCCTCGGTTTTCGGGCCGGTGACAGCGCTCTGGTTTCTGGCGATCGGCATTGCCGGATTGGTGCACATTAGCGACGATCCGTCGGTGCTTTTGGCAATCAACCCCTACTATGCCGTCGCCTACCTTGCCGAGGCCAAAGCGGGCGCGTTTCTCACCGTCGGCGCGGTTTTTCTGGCGGTTACCGGTGCCGAAGCGCTTTACGTCGACCTCGGACATTTCGGTCGCCGTCCAATCGTGCTGGCCTGGTTCTGGATCGTCTTTCCCTGCCTGCTGCTCAGCTATTTTGGGCAAGGCGCGTTCGTTCTTGCCCATGGCGGCGTGCCCGACAATCCGTTTTTCCAGATGCTGCCGGATTGGGCACTGATACCGATGGTCGGGCTCGCAACAGCAGCGACTGTCATCGCCAGTCAAGCCGTTATCTCCGGGGCGTTTTCGCTGACCCGGCAAGCGGTGCAGCTCAATCTTCTGCCCAGAATCGAAGTTCAGCATACTTCCGAGATGCAACTCGGCCAGATTTACATGCCGCGCGTGAACCTCCTTCTCGCGCTCGGCGTGATGCTGCTGGTCGTCGGCTTTGGCAGTTCGAGTTCGCTCGCTTCCGCCTATGGAATTTCGGTGACAGGCGAGATGCTGATGACGACGATCTTGCTGTTCGTGGTGATGCGGTGGCAATGGAAATGGCAGACCGCGTTGGCTGCGGCGCTGGCGCTGCTGTTTGGCACGATAGACACCGGCTTCTTCCTGGCGAATATCGTGAAATTCTTGGAAGGCGGATGGGTTTCAATCGCCGTGGCCTGCATCATGGGGTTGATCATGGGGACCTGGATACGCGGCAGCCGCTATCTGTTCGACAAGACGCGCAGGAACGAGATTCCGCTCGATTTCCTTGCCGCCAATTTGTTGAAGAAGAAACCGCAGCTGGTGTCCGGCACGGCCGTGTTCCTGACCAGCGATCCGGTCAGCGCGCCGACCGCGCTGATGCACAGCCTGAAGCACTACAAGGTGCTGCACGAACAGAACGTCATCCTCTCGGTGGTGACGGCGCAGCAGCCTGTCGTGCCCGACAGTGACCGGGTCAAGATGGAAGCGATCAACGATCTGTTCATGCGGGTGACACTGACCTTCGGCTACATGGAACAGCCCAACATTCCGCGTGCGCTGGCGATCTGCCGCAAGCAGGGCTGGAAGTTCGACATCATGACGACCTCCTTCTTCCTGTCGCGGCGCTCGCTCAAGGCGTCACCCAACTCCGGCATGCCGGTGTGGCAGGACAAGCTGTTCATCGGCTTGGCGCGCACGGCAGCCGATGCGACGGAGTATTTCCAGATCCCGACCGGACGTGTGGTCGAGATCGGAACGCAGGTGGCGATTTAGGGGCGGCGCGAATACTGAGCCGTTGCGATCCTTCGCGCCCCCCTCTGTCCTGCCGGACATCTCCCCCACAAGGGGGGAGATCGGCAGCTTCGGCCTTACAGCCATCCTGCGACGCTTGAAGATTGGCGAAAACCTCGGTGGCGGCCAATCTCCCCCCGTGTGGGGGAGATGTCCGGCAGGACAGAGGGGGGCGCTGTCCCGCCGGCTTCGGAAGTCCGGCACTCTATTCTGGCTCAGCTGGCCAGCGCTGCCTTGTTCGCTTCAAGAAACTGCTTCAGCGATTGCGGCTTCCTGCCCGACAGTGTCTCGATCGCGTCGGTCACCATGCCGATGCGGCCGGAGCGCGTGTTGGTGTCGAAGGACGTGACGATTGGGGCAAAGCCCTCGGGAACGCCGGCAGCCTTCAGGCCCTCGGTCAACGCCTCGTCCGAAAGCTGGACGACCTCGATCGGCTTGCCGGTGACGTCGGTCACCAGGGCCGCGATCTCGGCGACGGTATGGGCCTGCGGACCGGTCAGCGTGTATGTCGTGCTTTCGCTGGCGCCCGAGGCAAGGCCGGCAGCGATCGCCGCGGCCATGTCGTCGCGGGCGCCATGGGCGATGCGGCCGTCGGCCGCGGATGTATACCAGTGTCCCGAGGCAATGGCGTGCGGCAGCGACATGAACAGGTTCTCCTGATACCAGCCGTTGCGGAAAATCGTGTAGGGGATGCCGCTCGCCTTGATCGCCTGCTCGGTACCGTAGTGATCGCCCGCAAACAGCACTGGCGATCCCGGCTCAGGATTGGGCATCGAGGTGTAGAGCAGATGCGAAACGCCGGCCTGCCGCGCGGCTGCGACGGCATTTTCGTGCTGCTTGAGGCGCTTGCCCCCAAGGTCGAGCTCGCCGGTCGAGACGATCAGGATCCTGTCGGCGCCCTTGAATGCTTCGACAAGCGATGCCGTGTCATCGAAATCGGCTTGCCTGATGATGACGCCGCGCGCTGCCAGCTCGGCGAGGTTTTCCGGATTGCGGGTGGCGGCGATGATCCGTGCGTGCGGAACCTTGAGCGTGTCCAGCAGATGATGGATGACGCCGCGGCCAAGCTGGCCGGAGGCGCCGGTGACGAGAAGGGTTTCGGTCATGGGAAGTCCTGTCGTTGCGCCGGAGCGGCGGGTGCTTATATAAGTCTCAAAAAGAGACCAGCACTAAAATAGGAATTGACCGACCCTCGTAAAGAAGGCAGTTTTGCGGGAGGTAGGCAGGCGCAGGGAACCAGCGATGGACAGCAAGATCATCAGTCTGAGATCGAAACTCGAGATTTACAAAGCGGGCAGCGGCGGCGGCAACATTGCCGACTGTCCGGTGCGCGACGTGATCCAGGGCATCAGCAACAAATGGAGTTCGCTGCTGATGATGGCGCTGGCCGAGAAGCCGTACCGGTTCGGCGAATTGCGGCGGCTGGTGCCCGACATTTCCCAGCGCATGCTCACCCAGACGCTGCACGATCTGCAGCGCGACGGTTATGTCCATCGCGAGGTCTTCCCGACCAAGCCGCCGAGCGTCGAATACAGTCTGACCGATCTCGGACGCTCGATGTTCGGGCCCCTGCATCAGCTGCTCCAATGGGCCGAGCTCAATCATGGCGCGGTGCGCGCTGCGCGGAACGCTTTCGACGCTGCCGAGACCTGACTCATCGATACCAGGAGCGACGGCTTGATTTGCCGATAGCGCTGAAGGACTGTCCGGCTTGGGCGAGACGATTCGGCGGCAATGGGCATTTCTCTGGACATCGCGATTGCCGGCGCCGGGCCGGCCGGGCTGGCCGCGGCGCTCTATCTGAAGCGTGCCGGACATCGGGTCACCATCTTCGAGCGCTTCGACGAGCCAAAGCCGGTCGGGTCCGGGCTGATCCTGCAGCCGACCGGGCTGACGGTGCTTGCCGATCTTGGTGTGCTCGACGACATCCTGGCGCTGGGCAGCCGCATCGACCGCCTGCATGGCGCCGACGCGAAAACCGGCCGCAACGTGCTCGACGTCCGCTATGCTGCGCAGCGCCGAAGTCGTTTCGGGCTGGCGGTGCACCGGGCGGCCTTGTTCGGCGTGCTTTTCGGCGCCGTCCGGCGCGAGGCGATCACCATCGAAACCGGCGTCGAGCTCGAGACGCTGGAAACCGGCGAACGGTTTCGACGAGCACGCGCTGCTGCAGCGCTACGACAGGGCGAGCGTGATGATCGGCGTGCTGCCGATCGGCAGGCCGGAACCGGGCGCCGAGAAGATGGCGGCATTCTTCTGGAGCCTGAAGCCGGCGGACGCAGAGCAGGTCAGGGCGACAGGCCTCGACGCCTGGAAGGCGAGGCTGGTTCGACTGTGGCCCGAATGCGAGGCGTTCACGCGTCAGATCGACAGTTTCGATCAGCTTTCGCTGGCGCGCTACGGCCACCACACGCTCAAGGTGCCGGCCGGACGGCGATGGGCGGTCATCGGCGACGCGGCGCACTCGACCAGCCGCAGCTCGGGCAAGGGGCGAACATGGCGCTGCTCGACGCGGCGGCGCTCAACTATGCGCTCATAGGAACGGCTCGTGTCGATACGGCGCTGGAGGTCTATGTCCGGGCGCGGCGATGGCATGTCCGGGTCTTTCAGGCGCTGTCGCTGATGCTGACGCCGTTCTACCAGTCGGATTCGACCGTGATGCCGTTCGTCCGCGACAGGCTGGTGGCGTCGGTGGCAAAAATCCCGCCGGCGCCAAACATCCTTGCCGCGATGGTGGCTGGAACCGTGGTCGATCCGTTCAGGCGGATCGGTATCAAGGAAGCGCAGTGGCCGCCTCGCGGTGGCGGATGAGTTTCGAAAGGTGCGAACCCTTCGCTTGCAGGAATGCATGAAGGCGCTGTGGATAGTCCGGGGTGACGGCGTCCTTCACCGACTTGCGTTCGTGCAATCGCTTTCGCCAGGCCTCGACACGCGGCTTTCCGCTCAGGATGCCGAACGCGCCGATCCGATCGAAGGCGTCGAAATAGCGGAAGACTGGCCCATAGACTGCATCGACCAGTGAAAAGCGCTCGCCAGCAAACCATGGCCCAGCCCGGCCAGCCGCCAGTTCTATTTCGAGACGATCGAACATTGCCGACAGAGCTTCGTTTTCGGCAAGGAAGGCGGCCTCTGTCGGAGCGGAATAGAACCGACCAATGGCGTTGAGAATGGCCGAGCCGAACTCGATCCAGGCGCGATGCCGGGCGCGGGCCAGCGGGTCGGCAGGATGCAGCGGGTTGGCCAGCGTTTCCTCGAGAAATTCGAGGATGACCGCCGATTCGAAGATCACGGTTGCCTCGCCGTCCTGCTGCACGCGCAGCAGCGGTACCTTGCCGAGCGGCGATATCGCCTTGAACCAGGCCGGTTTTTTGGCGAGATCGATGGTGAGGCGTTCGAACGGCACGTCCTTTTCGCAGAGCGAGATCGCCGCGCGCTGCACATAGGGACAAAGGTGGTGGCTGACGAGAACGAGCTTGTCGGTCACCAGGCCGCCCGTCTCCGGAATGTCGACGATCTCGCAGATTTCATGTTTCATGGCAGTGCCTTCCGATATAAATGCAGTTGCATCTATATAGATGCATTTGCATCCATTGGCAAGCTTGATGCAATTGCATCTATCGCCTATGCTGCATTATGACGGAGAATCCCTCGCCGGCGGCCATCAAAGCCTGGGCGCGCCTGATGCGCGTCTCGCGCCAGCTGCTGGAACGAGCCGAAGACGCGCTGAAGGACGCCGGCTTGCCGCCGCTTGCCTGGTACGACGTGCTGCATGAGCTTGCCGAAGCCGGCGAGGGCGGCTTGCGGCCGTTCCAGCTGATCGAGCGCACCCTGTTTGCGCAGTACAACGTCTCGCGGCTGCTGGCGCGGCTCGAAGCGGACGGGCTGGTCGAGAAGCTCAGGGTTGCCGATGACGGTCGCGGACAGACGGTCCGCATCACCGGCAAGGGGCGCGAGATGCGCCGCCGGATGTGGGCCGTCTACGGGCGATCGATCGCCGAGCTGGTCGGCGCCAGGCTCTCCGATGACGACCTGGAAACCTTGTCGGCTCTGCTCGGGCGGCTGCGTCATCCGGCGATGCCGGAGTGATGTGGTCCGGCTGGCGCCGAAGATCGTTGCAGCGACGTCAGACACTTCCCCGGAGGAATGCCAGTGCCGCCAGCACGCCAAGCATGACGCGAACCAGATGCAGATTGCCCCATTTGACGATCAGCGCCCGCGCCTGCGGATTGACGGCGGCCGCGTCCATCGCCTCCAGCAACCGGTTTTTCGGCATCATTACGATCAGCGTCCATGGCCATGGCAGGATGATCAGCACCGCCCCCGTGAGATAGGCGAGACTGCCGGTCTGCCACCAGGCAACGACACCAAGAACACAGGCGACGACGGCAATCGACGCCTGCATGGCGGCGCCGCGCTTGTAGGAAGGCTGCCATTCCTGCAGCAGTGCACGGTCGTCGAGGCGAAGCCGCGCCGGTTGCTCGGCAACGCTGATATAGATGGCGGCGCCCGCGAAAGCGGCGGCAACAGTCAATGCAAGCAGGCCGACGAGCATTTTTCTCTCCGCGATAAGCCGTACGAGCGGTGGCCGTACGAGCGGTGGCCGTTCCGGCCTGGAAGTGTCAAAAAGCGGAGATAGGGCTTGCCCCGGGTCCGACAATACGTCATAGACGCGCCGAACCGTAACGTACGGTACGGCACCGGCCGCCGCCGTCATCGAGCAGGAAAAGAGTTTGTTTCAGGCAAGCGTCGACATCGACACCAGCGAAGCGCTGACCGAGCGGCAGAAAGCCGTGCTCGACGCCGCACTTCGGCTGCTGGTCGAGGAGGGCGATCAGTTGACCATGACCGCGGTGGCGCGGCGGGCAAGCTGTTCCAAGGAAACGCTCTACAAATGGTTCGGCGATCGCGACGGGCTGTTGACGGCAATTGTTCAATGGCAGGCCTCCAAGGTGCGGGTGGTGCCGGTCGACGGCAAGGGGCTTAACCTTGCTTCGCTGACGGTGAGCCTCGCACGTTTCGCTTCGGACTGGCTCAAGGTGATTTCGAGCGACACATCGATCGCGCTGAACCGCGTCGCCATTGGCCGTGCCGGGTCGGGGAACGACGATCTTGGCGCCATCGTGCTGGAGAACGGGCGATTCGCGCTGGCCCGGCGCCTGAAGCCGGTGCTGGAGGCCGGTCGGCAGGCCGGGCTTCTCGAGTTCTCGGATGCCGAAGAGGCATTCCGAACCTTTTTCGGGCTGGTCGCCCGCGACGTGCAGATCCGCCTGCTGCTCGGCGACCAGCTAAAATTGACTGATGCAGCGATCGGCGGCGATGCCGTCCGGGCGACGCAGCAGTTTCTCGCTCTTTACGGAGCAAAAACCGGGCCGCAAGGCCCCTAGAGCCGGATGATTTCAGGTCAAGTCGAACTGAAATCTGAATCCGGCTCTAAATCAAAGAGATAGAGCATGATGTCGTCCGAAAACCGCTTCACACTTTTCGGCATTATGCTCTGAATTCAAAAACGGGAAGGAAGAAAAATGCGTGTCTATTACGATCGCGACGCCGATCTCAACCTGATCAAGGGCAAGAAGGTCGCCATCATCGGCTATGGCAGCCAGGGCCGGGCGCATGCGCTCAATCTCAAGGATTCTGGCGTTGGGGAAATCGCCATCGGTCTCAAGGCCGGCTCGGCGACCGCCCAAAAAGTCGAGGCCGATGGGCTCAAGGTGATGAGCGTGGCGGACGCCGCCAAATGGGCCGACCTGATGATGATGGCGACGCCGGACGAGCTGCAGGCCGACATCTATAAATCCGAGATCGCGCCGAACATTCGCGATGGCGCGGCGATCGCCTTCGCCCACGGCCTCAACGTGCACTTTGGCCTGATCGAGCCGAAGGCCTCGGTCGACGTCGTCATGATCGCGCCGAAGGGACCCGGCCACACGGTGCGCGGCGAATACCAGAAGGGCGGCGGCGTGCCGTGCCTGGTCGCGGTCAACCAGGACGCTTCGGGCAATGCGCTTGATCTCGCTCTGTCCTATGCCTGCGGCGTCGGCGGCGGCCGTTCGGGCATCATCGAGACCAATTTCCGCGAGGAATGCGAGACCGACCTGTTTGGCGAGCAGGTGGTGCTGTGCGGCGGTCTGGTCGAGCTGATCCGCGCTGGCTTCGAGACGCTGGTGGAAGCCGGCTACGCGCCGGAAATGGCCTATTTCGAGTGCCTGCACGAGGTCAAGCTGATCGTCGACCTGATCTATGAAGGCGGCATCGCCAACATGAACTACTCGATCTCGAACACCGCCGAATGGGGCGAATATGTTTCGGGCCCGCGCATCATCACCGCCGAGACCAAGGCCGAGATGAAGCGCGTGCTGAAGGATATCCAGACCGGCAAGTTCACCTCGGAATGGATGCAGGAGTATCGCGCCGGCATGTCGCGCTTCAAGGGCATCCGCCGCAACAACGACAGCCATCAGATCGAGGAAGTCGGCGCCAAGCTGCGCGCGATGATGCCGTGGATTTCGAAGAACAAGCTGGTCGACAAGGCCAAGAACTGACCGAAATCCGCACTTTATCATTGCACAAAAAAGCCGGCGGAGCGCTCCGCCGGCTTTTTTTATACAAAGGCCGTGTGGAGAATGCCGTTCAGGGGATCTAGCCGTAGTGCCAGTGGGGCTTTGGCTCGGTGCCGGTGAACATCACGCCGATGCGGTCCTCGCGGCGCCAGCGGACCACTGCCTTGTAGGCGATGCCGTCGGTCGGCACATAGAGCAGGAACTCGTCGGGCACGCGAGCGTCGATCGAGACCTTCAGTTCGGCGCCGCCGTCATGCATGTTGCGGACCGTGCACGTGACCTCGGAATTGGTCATGCCGGTCAGGATCGTCGCGCCCTTGAAGACGCGCTGCCTGTGTTTGTCCCTGTGTTCGTCTTCAGCCATCGCGCATAATCCCTGGTGCGATCGGCAGGATAATTAGGCCCGCCTGATAAACATAGCGTTATCGTCGCGCAGAAAAGGACGCAAAGGGCTTCAGAAGAAGTCAGATGAAAAACGGCGCCGCGAGCGAGCGGCGCCGTTGGAGTTCATCAGTCGCACCACTCAGCTATAGGGCGACCAGCACTGCTGGCGCGGACCGCCATAGGGCTGGAACGTGTTGTCCCAGGCGCGATAGGACCGGTAGCGGTCGTAGCACCAGCGGACATGGGCACTGGAAAGCCGCTCCGTGCGATACTGATGCCGAGGCGGGTAGTAGCGCGGCTCATAATAGCTCGGCCCACTATAATAGTTGTAGGCGGGCAGCCCGAGACCCAGGCCGAAATAGATCGCGGAATCATTGAAGTGACGGCGGTGATGACGACGGTGGCGCCAGCGCCGGTCGTCGTGATCACGCCATCTCCAGGCTTCGTCGCGACCGCGCCATCTCCGTTCATTGCCACCGCGCCACTCCCGGCCGCCGTGCCGATTGCGCCAGCGCCATTCGCTCCGCCTGTCGTTGCCGCCGGCCCAGCTTTCGCGGACAGGCACAATCTCGGGGGCGACGGCGTTGGCCGGCATCGGCAGCACGGGTTTGGCAATCGGCCCGGCGAACGCGGGGGCCGACAGGCCGGCCATCAGACCCAGAGCCAGCAGCCCGGATCTGACAGAAAAAGAAAAGAGCGGGTTCATTGCACTCTCCAAGAGATCTCAGGCCCCACGCCCGGCGATGAAGAATGTCATTCATGCAGCTTCGCGCCTGAACGGAGGATGAACGGAAAGGTTTCGTCAACCATGACCGGCAGGGCGGGCCCTTGTTTTCGGCCGCGCTTGTGGGCAAAGGTCACCGCCATGTCGCTGCGCCTCGCCACCTTCAATGTCGAAAACCTGATGAACAGGTTCGATTTTTCCGGATACCGCAACCAGCTCAACGAGGATCGCACGCTGGCGCTGTTCGACATCCAGAGCGAGGCCGAATACAAGATGCTGGAGCAGGCGCGGGCGATCGCGCAATCCGACGATACGCGGCAGCTGACGGCATTGGCCATCGCCGCCAGCCGCGCCGACATCATCTGCATGCAGGAGGTCGACAATATCGAGGCGCTGAAGGCTTTCGAACACGGCTATCTGTTCAGGATGGTCGGGCATGGCTACCGCCAGAAATACACCACCGCCGGCAATGATTCGCGCGGCATCGACGTCGCCGTGATGATGCGCAACGAGACCGCGCAGGGCCAGCCGATCGAATTCGTGCGCATGACAAGCCACGCCTATGTCACGTTCGAGCAGTTCGGCCTGCACACGCCGGAGCTGGCAGCGTTCGGGCATCAGGCCAACCAGCGCATCTTCCGGCGCGACTGCCTGGAAATCGACCTGACCGTCGGTGGCGTGCCGCTGACGCTCTATCTGGTGCATTTCAAGTCGATGGGCGCGCCCCGCAACGGTCTCGACGGGCGCCAGGCGACGATGCCGCTGCGCATCGCCGAGGCGCAAGCGGTGCGCCGGATCATCGAGGAGCGTTTCGGTGGGGACCACGCCGCCGACAAATACTGGGCGATCTGCGGCGACATGAACGACTATCGGCAGCGCGTGAAGATCTCCGGCGACGCCTTTGACGGCTACCGCTTCGAGGTGATCGACGAGAGCCAGTCCTGCCTCAACGTGCTCACCGCCGGCGGCTTTTGCGAGAATGCGGTCGAGCGGCGCCCGGAGATGGATCGCTGGACCTTGTACCATACGCGCGGGCCGCAGGAGCGGCATCTGTGCCAGCTCGACTACATCCTGTTGTCGAAGGCACTGGCAGCCAGGAACGCGACCGCCGTTCCCGACATCATCCGCAACGGCCAGCCCTGGCGCACGATCTTTCCGGCAGGCCAGGAGGTGGACCGGTTTCCGCGTTGCGGCTGGGACCGGCCGAAGGCGTCGGACCACTGTCCTGTGGCGATCACCCTTGAAATGACCTGAGGATCGTTTTCGTTGAGCTTCGACCTGCCGCGCAACATCATCCTTCCGGTCGACGCCGTCGACGTCAGGCTCGACCCCGGCCCGCATCCGTTCGAACGCGACAATGCGCAAGCGATCGCCGAGAATTGGCGGCGCGAGACCGCGGCCAACCCGGCGCTGTTCGACGGCACCGTGGTGCTGCTTTCGGCGCTCCGCTATCGCGACAGCAGCCTCGTCGGCCGCTGCCATGCGGTGCGCTACTCGACCTTCATGCTTTGGCGCGGCAATCGCCAGGTGGCGGGGGCCGAGCACGCCTATGCCCATGCCATGCTGGTCGCCGGCGACAATGCGCTGGTGGCGATCCGCATGGCGTCGCACACCGTCAATGCCGGTCGCGTCTACTTCGCCGCCGGCTCGTTCGAGCCAACCGATTTCCGCGACGGCCTTGTCGATGTCGACTTCAACATGATCCGCGAGGTGCGGGAAGAAACCGGCCTCGACCTTGCCGGCGCGGCGCGCGGCAGGCGCTACTATGCCCTGTCGACGGCAACCGGCACGGTGATCTTTCGCCGCTATCGCGAGACTGCATCCGCCGACGAGATCGTGCAGCGCATCAGTGCCTTTGTCGCCACCGAGGCAGAGCCGGAAATCGACGGGCCTGTCATCATCCGCAGTGCCGATGACCTGCCGGACGGGCTGATGCCGCACATGAAGCCACTGATCGAGTGGCATTTTGCCGGCAAGGGATAGTTTGTCGACAGGAGTTTGCCGACAGGGGTTAACGACGCATTTTGTTCTCGATGGTTTTGCGGTCGTTGCGGGCGGCGACGAAAAACAGCATGACGCCGATACCCAGCAGCGCACCCATCGCAGTTCCGATCGTCTGACCGACAACCTGCTGGAAGTCGGCGGTGACATGATCGGGGTTGGCCATGCCATAGCTGGCCAAATACCACCAAAAGCCCGCCAATGCGGCCTCGATGATCACCGTCACCAAAGCCACTCGCTCTTTCTTGCTCATCCCACTATTCCCCCATATCCCCAAGGCGATTGCTAGCACCGCGGGCTGTTCCGCGACAGGGGCAGGGCGACGGCCGCGCCAAAATTTTGGGGACATCTGAAGGCGACGCACGCTGCGCCGCGCTATTCATGCCTCAGCGCGTCGATCGGATCGAGCCGCGCGCCGCGCAGCGCCGGGAAGAAGCCGAACACCATGCCGATCAGCGCCGAGAACCCGACGGCGAGCAGGATCACCGCCGGGCTTGGCGCAAACGGGATCGCCAGCGTCAGCGAGGCGAGGCCGGCCAGCGCCAGGCCGATCAGGATGCCGATGATGCCGCCGAGCAGCGACAGCACGGTCGCCTCGACCAGGAACTGGATGAGGATGTGCTTTTCATGCGCGCCGATGGCCAGCCTTATGCCGATCTCGCGGGTGCGCTCGGTGACCGACACCAGCATGATGTTCATGATGCCGATGCCGCCGACCAACAGGCTGACGCCGGCGACCGCGCCCAGCATGCCGGTCATCGTCGTGGTGGCGCTCGCCATGGCGTCGGCGATCTGGGTCATGTCGCGTATCGAGAAGTCGTCTTCGCGGTCCGGCGGGATGCGGCGTGCATCGCGCAAGATGTCCTCGACCCGCGGCAGCAGCTCGGTGGTCGCCGTCCTGTCGTCGGCGGCGACGTAGATCGAGTCGATGTCGCGGTTGCCGGCGATGCGGCGCTGGTAGGCGGCGAGCGGCATCAGCACGACATTGTCCTGGTCCTGGCCGAAGCCGGTATAGCCTTTTGGCTCGAGCAGGCCGATGATCTTGCACGAGGTGCGGTTGACGCGAATGATCTCGCCTTCGGGGTCGCCGGCGCCGAAGAACTGCTGGCGCACGGTTTCGCCGATCAGGCAGACGCCGGTGCCCGAGCGGATTTCCGAATCGCTGAACGGTCGGCCCGAGATCAGCTTCCAGTCGCGCGCATCGAGATAGGCGCTGTCGGTGCCGGTGACACCCGACGTCAGGCTTTCGGTGCCGAAGATGACGCGGACCTGCTTTTGCGAGGCGGGCGAGATGGCGCGGGCGCCGCTCAAATGTGCGACAAGCGCGGCAAGTTCCTTGCTGCCGAGCGGACGTGTGGCCTGGTCGAGCCCTCCCGGTCCGCCGGGCCCGGCCGGGCGGCCGGGGCGGACAACGAGCAAATTGCTGCCGAGCTTGGAAATGTCGGCCTTTACCTTTTCGGTGGTGCCCGAGCCGATGGTGAGCATGGCGATGACGGCGGCAACGCCGATGACGATGCCGAGCAGCGTCAGAAACGAGCGCAGCACGTTGCGGCGCACTGAAAGCAGCGAGAGGCGGACGGTTTCCCAGATCATGGTTACACCACCTCAAGGTTCATGGCATCGGAGGCGACGTGGCCGTCGAGGAAGCGAATTGTGCGCTCGGCATAAGCAGCGACATCGGCCTCGTGGGTGACCATGGCGATGGTCAGGCCAAGCTCGGTGTTCAGCCGCGTCAGCAGCTCCATGATCTCGTGCGTACGTGCGGTGTCGAGATTGCCGGTCGGCTCGTCGGCGACGAGCAGCGTCGGCCTGGTGACGATGGCGCGTGCGATCGCCACGCGCTGCTGCTGGCCGCCGGAGAGCTCGGCCGGCGTGTGGTGCTCGCGGCCGACAAGGCCGACCTCGGCCAGCGCCTTCATGGCGAGGTCGTGACGCTCGCGGGCGGCGACGCCGCGATAGATCAGCGGCAGTTCGACATTCTCTACCGCGGTGGTGCGCGGCAGGAGATTGTAGCCCTGGAAAACGAAGCCGACATAGAGATTGCGCAGCATGGCGCGGCGGTTGCGGTCGAGACGGCCGGCGTCGATGCCCATGAAGCTGTAGGTTCCGGCCGTCGGTGTGTCGAGGCAGCCGATGATGTTCATCGCCGTCGACTTGCCCGAGCCGGACGGGCCCATGATGGCGACGAATTCACCGCTGCGGATGGCAAGATCGACGCCAGCCAGCGCATGCACCGTGGCCTCGCCCTGGCCATAGCTCTTCCAGACCTTGTCGAAGGTGATGAGCAGCGAGCCTGACATGATTTCAGCTCCGCTGCTGAACTGCGGTGATGACTTGCGCACCTTCTGCGAGACCGGAGGTGATCTCGGTCAGCTCGCCATCGGTGGAGCCGACTTTGACGTTGACCGGCCGGGGCCGACCATTCTCCAGCACGTAGAGCGTGCGCGAGCCGTCGGTGGGCTGCGCCGTCGCCTGGCGCTGGCGGTTGCCGCGTGGACGGCCCATACGGCCCGTGAACAGGTCGCTCAGGCTCCACGCTCGGGCACCAGATGCCGCCGGCCGGTAGCGGAAAGCCGTCGACGGTACGGTGAGCACGCCTTTTGCCTCTCTGGTGACGACCGAAACGGTGGCAGTCATGCCAGGCCGCAACAGTAGCTCGTTGTTGTCGACCTCGAACCGCGCGTCGTAGGTGACGACGCCGTCGGTGGTGACCGAAGCATAGGAGATGTCGCGGATCTCGGCATCGAACGGCCGCTCGGGAAAGGCGTCGACGGTGAAGCGGGCATGCTGGCCGGGCTTGACCGCGCCGATGTCGGCCTCCTCGACCGCTGCCTTCAACTCCATGTTCCTGAGGTCGGCGGCGATGACGAACAGCACCGGCGCTTGCAGCGAGGAGGCAACCGTCTGGCCGGGATCGACCGAGCGCGTCAGAACGATGCCGTCGATCGGCGCATAGATGGTGCTTTTGGCGAAGTCCGTCTGCTGCGCCTTGAGATCGGCATTGGCGATGGCCAGATTGGCTTTGGCGCTGTCGAGCGCTGCCTTTGAGCGGTCGCGCGTCGCTGTCGCCGCTTCAAGCGACTGGTCCGTCGCCATGCCGCGCTTGGTGAGCGCCGCCGCGCGCACAACCGCCCTTTCGTTTTCGGTGAGGGTTACGATGGCGGTCTCGACATTGGCAGCCGCCGCCTTGGCGGAAGCCTCGGCGCGCTCGATCTGCACCTCCAGCTTGGCCGTATCGAGCGCCGCCAGCACATCGCCCTTCTTCACCTGCTGGTTCTCGTTGACCGCGACCGAGCGGACGACGCCGGACAGTTCGCTCGAAATATCGACTTGGGTGAGCGGCTGCAGCGTGCCGGTCGCCGATACTCCGACCGTGAGATCGGCGACAACGGCCGGCACAGTGGTATAGTCGATCTTGGCGGGAGACGCGGCATACCATTGGTACCCCGCCAGGCTTGCGGCGACGACGACCAGGACAAGCAGGCCATAAAGCCAGCCCCGACGCCGTTTCTTCTTCAGACCCAGGCGGTCGAGCCCGAGTGCCGTCTTTATGTCGGAAGTGGATTCCGTCTTTGGCAGATTGACAATCTGGTCCACGCCGGACCCCTATAATACCAGTGATGTCCCAACCGGTGCACTGATCAGGCCGAATGGTTCAAATATCAAATTAAATTTCGCCCATGTTTGGGCCCCTGTTGGGATTGAGGCAGAAGGCTTTCTACAATGCTGACCCGGAATTACTTACTTTACGACGTGTTCACCACCGAGCGGCTGGGCGGCAATCCGCTGGCCGTCGTGCTTGACAGCAAGGGACTGGACACTGCCGCGATGCAGGCTATCGCGGGCGAGTTCAACCTGTCGGAAACCGTTTTCGTGCTGCCGCCCGACAATCCCAAGCACCGCGCCCGCATCCGCATCTTCACGCCCGACTATGAGATGCCGTTCGCCGGCCATCCGACGGTGGGCGCTGCGATTGCGCTTGCCGAAATGGCTGGCGATGGCGACACTGCCGGCATCTTCGTGCTGGAGGAAAACATCGGCCCGGTGCGCTGCGCCGTCAGCAAGCACGATGGCGCCATCTTTGCCGAGTTCGACCTGGCCAAGCTGCCGGAGCGGCTGGAATTGTCCGCCGACCCGGAAGCGATCGGGGCGGCACTTGGCCTGGGGCCGCACGAAGTCGGCTTCGAAAACCACCGCGTCTCGTTCTGGTCGGCCGGCGTGCCCTACGTGACCATTCCGGTCGCCGATCTGGAGGCGGCGGCCCGGATAAGGCTGGACAACCAGGCGTGGTCGGAACTGGCGCCCCGCAAGAGCGATTGGGCCCTCGCCAGCCCGTATGTCTATTGCCGCGAGACGGTGAACCACGACAGCGCCTTCCATGTCCGCATGATCGTGCCGGGCAATCCATCCTATGAAGATCCGGCGACCGGTTCGGCGGCCGCCGCCTTCGCCGGCGCGATCATGCATTTCGACGGTCCGAGAGAGGGTGTTTCCCAGCGTTGGATCGAACAAGGGCTGGAGATGGGGCGGCCTTCGCGCATCCGCCTCGAACTGAATGTCGAAGGCGGCAAACTGGCCTCCGCCCGCATCGGCGGCCATGCCGTCAAGGTGGCGGAAGGCAAGCTGTTCGTCTGACCGCGATCGGCTCGAGCCGATTTGTCGGGAAATGAATCCGGCAGGGCTGGACATGGCGGATGGCGGCGGCTATATGCCCGCCGACGCTGGTTTTACCGGCGAGTGGGTGCGTAGCTCAGTTGGTAGAGCAGCTGACTCTTAATCAGCGGGTCACAGGTTCGATCCCTGTCGCACCCACCACTCGCAAGCCCAAGCAGCACAAGGCTTTGCGAGGATTGGTGGTCCTCCCTTTCCAATGTCCTTTCTCGATCTAGTAATGGTTTAGTAAGGGCGGGCCCAGCTCGGCGTGGAACGCATTGACTCGGCTAATCCGCACTATAGGATTGGTCCGAGTTCCCCGGCAACCCCTCTTCAAAATCCCGGATGAAGAAGGAGCGTTGTGCTTATGAAAAGCTATTCTCGGGAGTTCGCCCTCAGCGACAACACGGACGGGTCATCCCACAGGCTTTTGGTTTTCGGCGAGTTTCCGAATGCCGAAGGCTTCGTCGGATGCCTTACGACGGCCAAAGGTGCAGAGGTCTTTGTGCTCGGCCTGAATGTGACTGGAGGGAGGCCCGCAAAGTTTCGGGATTATCTGGAAAGGGCTGACGCCCGCTGCCGGCGATTCAAAAGGCGAGCCCAGCGGTAGCTGCTCGGCCAAAGCCGCCGCCTCAACCGTAGAGCCATGCGCGCCGCCCCAAAGTGTGTGGGCGGCGCAATGCTTGCTGCTGTGCGCGGCCCTAGTGGGAGGAATATAGCGCCATCACGGCGGCGAGGTAAGATGGAGCGATCATCATGTAGGCGATCTGGAGAGAGGTCATCCGGGTTTTGATTCCTTTCCTGAAGATGACCCAATCCATACTTTCGCCGGCTCGAACAGAACATGAACATTTCGTGATGCAATTAAAGCCTGAGCGGTCAATGCATCGGCCCCAGTGCCATCACCGCGAGGAGGTAGGAGAGGGCAATCATAAGGTAAGCAATTTGGAGGGAGGTCATCTGGAGCGAATCCTTGGTTGAAGATGACCCCTTAGATACTCCCTTGCGTCAGGGACGGCAGATGATGGTCTTGCCAAACGAGGAGCGGGATATCTCAGATCCCATACCTCATGACAATGAAGACCACCGGTGCAAGGATCAGGAAGATCGCCATTAGTATAATAACGGCAAGGGCCAGGCGCTCCGTTCGCCTGACGAGTGCAGCGACCTCGTCGTCGCTCGACGAAATGAGATCAATCACCGAGAAATCTGTTGGGTTAGGAGTTTGATTGTCATTTGCGGGTCGGCTTGCGACCTCATCAACATTCTGTCTGCTCTGGATAAGGGTCACAGTTCTTTCCGCTATTAATGTCGGGTGCCCGCCGAGGGGGGACAAACAGCCGGCACCCAGTGAACCACCGATGAAGGGACTTTACTCGGCGGCCCAAGACCAATGCAGTGGTAAGGTCTTGGTTGCCAGCCTCAGCCCTCTGTCTATGACGCAAGGAACTTCAGTCTTACCGCATGTGGGACCATAGCCCTGTGGCGGAACTAAGTACCACCGGTCCCATTTGCCGACCAGTGATAATTCAGAGATAGGAGAGATAGCCATGGCTGACCGCCCAACGGTTGTTCACTCAGGCGGAAATGGCGGCACGGCTGTCGCCGTCGTTCTCGCGATTCTCGCAATCGTGATCCTGCTGTTGTTCACTGGCGTTATCAACATCCAGGGCGGGGGCGACGGAAAGGACGTTGATGTAAAGGTTGACGCGCCCAAGGTCGAAGCGCCAGCCACGCCCGCTCCGGCAGAGCCGGCCGCACCCGCTCCGGCCACACCCGCTCCCGCAGCACCTGCTAACGGCGGCTGATTGTGATATCGGATATCGAAGCCCGGCGGGATGCTCTTCCGGGCTTAATGAATGCGTCGAGGGCGAGCCGTCCACATTGGAAAGCAGCGCAGGGAACAGAAAGCCGTACCTCAAGCTGAACGTGCGCCTATCCATCTCGTCTTGGCAAGCTCGACTCCCCGATAGCTCGCTTGAGGCGGTATTTTTTATCTTCCTGCGGAACAATGGAATGGGCTGAAAGTTCGGCCCGTGCAGCATCTCCTGTGCAGACATGCTGCGAGATCGGATTGCACCTCCGATCAGCCCGCGCCCTTCGCGTCCTCCCTCCCTCCCTCCGTGGGGCGCGGGCTTCCATGGAACCAACGATCAAGGCTCTTCGGACGTCCAGTCCCTCCGTATTGGCACCGAGGCGTTTTTCTGATTGTTTTGCAAAAATCTGATCAAGGAATCGTGTCGTTAAGGAGGCTGGTTTATTGCCGATTCATCGAAAAGCCGAAGCTGCCGCTATTTTCGATCCTTCCGAGCTCGCTCTACTTGGCCGCGTGTTCGATCGCTTGAAGGTTGACGAAAAATCGGAACAAGAACGCGAAACGCTCGCATCCCGAATTATTGCCAATTACATGGCCGGAGTCGTGGACGAGCAAGAACTTTTTTCGGCTTCCAGACTGCCGCTGGGGCGGTAGGCAGCTGGCAGTCGAATCCCTGGTAAAAGCTAGCTGTCGGGTAAATCCTTCCAACCGCGGGTTGGTAGACGCGACACAGGCGGCACCCTATGATTTTTCACGATCCGCGAACCGGGCAAATCCCTAACACACCCCGTGCTCGGTGATCGCTTGGTCGACCCGTCGCTCTCCTGTGCGGCGGGTTTTTTGTTTCATATGGATCACTTGGTTGGAGGCACAGTTCGGTGCCTGCGGCCTTCACGAATGATACTGCAGCTAACATTTCGACCCTTTGCGGAACTCTTCAGCAATCAAAGAGTTGCGTACAAAAGGTGATTGTTATGGCAACACAAGATAAGGACCATGCCTTCCGAGAGCTGATCAGGTCGGAAGACTATCGTCGGAAGCTACGCGGTCTACTAAGATTGGACGACAAACAAACTTTGCCACCGAGGCTTGTCGCGTTAGCCGTGGAGCTTCAGGAGGAGCTTGAGCGACGAGGGTAGAATTGGCTGACGAGAACCCTCAGCTGCACACATTCCTGATCCCTAACGGAACCATTCCGTGACCCGCGAGTTGCTGCGCCACTGTCGGGGACTCCTGCAGACATGGCAAAGCGTGACAGAGACGGGCATAAGACCCTTGCCGAGGCCGTTCGGGAGTTGATCGGTACCGAAGACAATCGTCGCCACGTAAACAAGCTGTTTGGGCTGAAGGTCGAACCAGAGCTGACCCCAACCCTAGCTTCGTTGCTGGAGGCGATTGGTAAGGCGGGGCGGGACGAAACCCCTTAGCTGCCCTACATACCCCCATTGACTGACCGGCCTTCTAAACTGCTGTGGTAGGATCCAGCGGGGCGCTTCCGGCGCCGAACCAAGGCGTGAACGTCATGCCGTCCACCTCGATACGCAAAACGGAATACGATCCGGAACGCAGAACCCTCTCGGTGTGGTTCGTGGCCAGCGGTAAATGCTACCAGTTTGAGGACGTGCCGCCGGAGACTTTCGCCGCGTTCAAAGCCGCCTTCGCGAAGGGCCGCTTCTTCAACGATCACATCCGCAATCATTTCCGCTACCGTCTGGTTGGTACTCAATAACGAGCTTCAATGGCCTGAACCTGTCGAAGTCCTACGGAGAGTTTCTGTCATTTCTCGCGTCTGCGATTCTGCAACGGGGTGCGGTTTTTTGGTGTATAGTAATGCTGCACGAAAAATCTCTGGGCGAAGGGGGTTTGTCATGCCGATTCGTGGAAGAGAAGAGGATTCGGGTGTTTTCAACCCGTCCGAGCTGGCGCTACTTGGCCGCGTGTTCAATCGGTTGAAGGTTGACGGCCAATCGGAACAACAGCGCGAGTCGCTCGCGTCCCGAATTATTGCCAATTACATGGCCGGAGTGGTGGAGGAGGAAGAACTTCTGTCGGCTTCGAAACAAGCGCTGGGGCGGTAAGTGGCTGGCGCACGTTCGCCTCCTGCAGCATCTCCTGTAATTCGAGATCGGTGTCCCATTCCGATCAGGCCGCGTCCTTACCCTCCGTGGGGGCGCGGGCCTCTCTCGTTCATGGAAAAACGACCAAGGCTCTTCGGACGTCCAGCCCCTAGCAAGGGCCTGTTCAGCCTCAATGGCTTCGGGCATCGGCGCTCTGAATTCACGATGATGCAACCACCGCCATGTCTTCGCGTTTAACCGCCTTCAATCCTTGGCGAGCGACAAAAATGACGGCGTTCATTCCAATTACAATCTCACTGAATCACAAATCGATCGTAATCGCGTCGATAGCCGACGCTGCGAAAGCGCTTCAGCAACCATGGCCCTCCATGGACAGGCCGTCCCGACTTGAAGCAATCCGCATGATCGAGGAATGCCTGGCGGGACATTGATCGTGAGGTGTGTTCGGCATCGTGTTGCCGAACACACCCGCTATTTCCGACTTTGACGCTCTTTTGGCGATCGGAAATACGAGGCTCTTCAAGGATTTATGTGCGAAATCAGGCACTTAGCCCGAAAAAACACCGCTAACTCTTAATCAGCGGGTCACAGGTTCGATCCCTGTCGCACCTACCACTTAATCCGTTGATATTACTTGCTTTTTCGCTACCTGGAAAGAGTGCGAACATAGTGGTTTCCAATCCTGTCGGTTGGATTCCAATTCGCGGTCGGTTCCAGTTGCAACCTCAGCCTTTGGGGGGCTTGGACACGTCTTCTTCCGACATGGGCTTTTCTGGTCCGGCGTTCTCGCCAATACCGGACTTGTGGGCAAAACTGTAGAGAAGGCCTGCCGCGACCAGCACCAAAAGCGTGCCGAGTGCCGCCACTTGCCACAGACCGAGCCCGCAGGCCACGCCGATTGCCCCGGAGAGCCACATGCCAGCCCCGGTCGTCAGCCCGTGAACCTCGCCCTTCGAAAACAAAATCGTTCCGGCAGCAAGGAACGCGACGCCGGCGGTGACCGCTTCGACAACGCGAATCGGATCGACCCTTACGGAATCCTGCTGAAACATCGGCGCGTGAATAATTTCAATCGTCAGAATACCGAAGGTAGCCGCCGCCACGCAGACCAGGATATGGGTGCGAAGCCCGGCAGGCCGATTTCGCCATTCGCGTTCGAAGCCGATCGCCGCACCGAAGATCGATGCCAGCAGAAGCCTCGCCGCAATAACGGGAAACGGGACGTAGGTCGGATGACCGAATTCCTGAAAAAGCTGTTGCATGCGTAACCCGGGCTGACCGGCCACAACGTGCTCGGGCCGACCAGGTTCCCCAGGGCAAGACTTGATTCGAGGTTGACGAGATTACCTCTCTGAAACACCGGCCTCGGCAAAGCTTGCCATGCGGGCATGGCATTCGAGCGCGGAGCGGACGATGTTGACGGCGAGGCAGGCGCCGGACCCTTCGCCGAGCCGCATGCCGAGGTCGAGCAGCGGCGGCAGGCCGAGCGCTTCGAGCAGCCGGCGATGGCCGGATTCGGCCGAGACATGGGCGGCAAGCGTGTGGGCGAGACCGGAGGGGTGCAATCTTGCCAAGGGCGCGGCGGCGGCGGTGCAGACGAAGCCATCGAGCAGCACCGGCACGCCTGAATGGCGCGCGGCCAGCGTCGCACCGAAAATGGCGGCGAGTTCGCGCCCGCCGAGTGCTGCCGCGATCCCCAGCGGGTCGGCAAGGGCTTCGGCGTGGCGCTTGAGGCCGGCCTCGATGGCGGTGATCTTGCGCACCAGGCCGGCATCGTCGACGCCGGTGCCGCGCCCGGTCCATTTTTCCGCGCCGCCACCGAACAAAGCGGCCGAGATGGCTGCCGCCGGCGTGGTGTTGCCGATGCCCATTTCGCCGAAACAGACGAGGTCGAGGTCTTTGGTCACCGCGCCGTAGCCGGCCGAGACGGCGGCGAAGAAGGCTTCGCCGTCCATTGCCGGCACTTGCGTGAAATCGCCGGTCGGATAATCGAGGTCGAGCGGAATGACATCGAGCTCCGCACCGGCAATGCGGGCGAGCTGGTTGATGGCGGCGCCGCCGCCGGCGAAATTCGCCACCATCTGCACGGTGACCTCCGACGGGAAGGCCGACACCCCCTGTGCGGTGACGCCGTGGTTGCCGGCAAAGACGAACACTTTGACGCGGTCGAGCTGCGGCATGTCGCGGCCCTGCCAGCGGGCCAGCCATGCGGCTATGGCTTCCAATCGGCCAAGGCTGCCTTGCGGCTTGGTCAGCGTGTCCTGGCGGCGGGCGACAGCATTTGCCGCGGCTTCGCTGCCGGCAGGCAGATCGAGGCAGGCCGCTCGCAATTCATCAAGCGATTTGAAAGGCATGGGGCAAAAATCTCCGAAACAGAGTCAGGAAAGGGAAGCGGAAGCGACGAGCAGGATTGCGATTTCGCCAGACTGCTGCAGCGCGCCGACCGTATCGCCGGTCTGGCCGCCGATCTGGCTGCGGCACAGCTCGCGGAACGCGGCAAACAACAGGCCGAGCAGGATAAGCGCGGCGACCGCGCCACCGAACCCTAGCGCCAGCAGCGCGACGGCGCCGAGCGCGGCGCCGGCAATGGCGGTTTCGGCCGACACGGTGCCTGCATCGACCGAGAGGCCGTCGCTGCGCGCCGCCGGCAAAAGATGCATGAAAGCGCCGAACAAGCCGCGCGAGGCGGCATGCGCGGCAATCAGAGCCCAGGACATCTGGGCCGGGCCGGCGAATTCCGAAAGCACGCTCCAGCGGATAAGCAGCGACAGGGCGAGCGCGCAGGCGCCATAGGCGCCGATGCGGCTGTCGCGCATGATCTCCAGTTTTTTCTCGCGTGTCCTGCCGCCGCCAAAGCCGTCGGCGACATCCGAAAGCCCGTCTTCATGCATGCAGCCGGTGGCGAGCAAGGTCGCGGCAAGGGCAAGGGCTGCTGCCGGGCCGGCGGCAAGGCCGAGCCAGGTCCCGACCGCGTAGACCAAGCCGCCGATCAGCGCGACGGCAACGCCAGCGACCGGCGCCGCCCAGATCGCGGCAGCAAGGTTGCGGTCCCGGAAATCAATGACCGGCAGCGGCAGCCGTGTGAAGAAGACGACACAGAGCGCGATGTCGTCGAGGATTTGCCGAGTGGAGAGTGTCATGTTCTGCAGTTTGAGCATGATCTATTCCGAAAACCGGTCCCACTTTTCGGGATCATGCTCTAGCCTCTCGCAATGGCATGGAAGAATGTGCCGCTGACATGGCCGCGGCGGTAGCCGGAGGCGCCGAGCGGATTGCCTTGGCCGTCAGCGAGGTCGGCCAACGGTTCGTCACTGCCGGTGGCAATCATCTGCGCATAGTGGAATTCGTGGCCGCGGATCAGCGCGCCTCGGTCTCCCAGCGGACAATCGGCGCGCAGCCGCGCCTCGCGGTAGCCGAGGTTCATCTTTCGCTTGGCAAAGCTGGTCGAGTGACCGAGCAGGCCGAGCATCGCGTGCGTCTCGCCCGATGCGTCCTCCAGCGCTTCGCCGAGGACCATGAAGCCGCCGCACTCGCCATGCACCGGCCGTGTTGCCGAAAACGCCTCGATGCCGGCCCTGAACGTCGCAGCCGCCGCAAGGCGGCCGGCGTGAAGCTCGGGATAGCCGCCGGGCAGCCAGCAGACATCGCAATTTTCGCCGGGCGCTTCGTCGGCAAGCGGCGAGAAGCGGATGATTTCAGCCCCTGCCTTGTGCCAATGCGCGGCGACATGCGGATAGAGGAAGGTGAAGGCGGCATCCTCTGCCAGTGCGATGCGTTGTCCGGGCGGTGGCAGCGCGTCGTCGAAACTGCCGGAAGCGGGCGCGAATGGCGCCGCCAGCGCCATGATGGCGTCGAGGTCGAGCGAGCGTTCGACCATGTCGGCCAGCCGGTCGAGATGCGCCATCAGATTCTCGTATTCGCCGGCCTGGACGAGGCCGAGATGCCGCTCCGGCAGGTTGAGCGAGGGATCGCGCAGGATCGCGCCGACCACCGGCAGGCCGATCGCCTCGATCGCGTCGCTGCAGAGACGGCGGTGGCGCTCGCTGCCCAGCCGGTTGAGCACGACGCCGGCCATGCGCACATCGGGGTCATAGCTGGCAAACCCCTTGGCGACGGCTGCCGCCGTGGTCGACTGTCCGGAAACGTCGAGCACCAGCAGCACCGGCAGGCCGTAGAGCCGTGCGAGATCGGCCGCCGAGCCGGTGCGGCCCGGAGCAGCCGGAATCCCGTCGAACAGGCCCATGGCGCTTTCCAGGAAGATGAAATCGGCATCTTCAGTTGCGTCGCCGGCCAGCGCGTTAAGCAAAGCAGGCGGCATCGCCCAGCTGTCGAGATTGACGCCGGAAAGGCCTGTCGCGGCGGTGTGGAAACCTGGGTCGATATAATCGGGGCCGGATTTGGCGCCGCGCACCTTGAGGCCGCGCCGGGCAAGCGCGCGCAAGATACCGATGGTGACGCTGGTCTTGCCCGAGCCTGAGCGCGGCGCGCCGATGATGATCGCGCGGGTCATGGCTCGCCCGCCAATGCCGCGCGCATCGCGACGATGCCGCCGACGACGATCAGCGCCGGCGCGGTCAACCCGGCGGCGGCCGCCTCCTCGGCAATGGTGGCGAGGGTGGCGACGACGATGCGCTCCTGCGGCGTCGTCGCGGCGATGATCACTGCAGCAGGCGTCGAAGGCGGCAGGCCGCCGCCAAGCAGCGAGGCTGATATCAACGGCAGATTGGCCATGCCCATATAGACGACGACCGGCTGGCCGGTGCGGGCGATTGCTTTCCAGTCGAGGTCGTCGTCGGTGCCGGCGGCGTGGCCGGTGGCCAGGATCACCGCCTTGTTGATGCCGCGCATGGTGGCCGGGATGCCGGCTCCGGCAAGCGCGCTGAGGCCCGAAGTCAGGCCGGACAGCACGCGGAACGGGATATTTTGGCGCGCCAGCGCCAGCGCCTCTTCGCCGCCGCGGCCGAAAATATAGGGGTCGCCGCCTTTCAGCCTGACGACGCGGCGGCCCTCGCGCGCCAGCCGCACCAGCAAAGCGGTGATGTCGTCCTGTTTCATCGACGGCTGGCCGCCGCGCTTGCCGGCGTAAAACAGCTCGGCGCCCGACGCCACTGCCACGACATCGGGAGAGACCAGCGCGTCGTAGACGAGGGCATCGCACTGCCCGAGCGCGGCCAGCACTTCCAGCGTCAGGCAGCCGGGATCGCCGGGGCCGGCGCCGGCCAGCCAGACATGGCCCGGCTCAAGCTGGCGCGGCTTGAAGTTCAGCCGGGCCAAAGCCTGTTCGATCGTGGTGTTTCCGCTGTTGTTTCCGGTGTTCACAGTCCGTCCCGTCCGCGAAAACGCCGCTGGTAGTGGGCGTCGTAAAGTGAACTCTCGCCAAAGTTTTCCGCTGCCAGCGAGCGGCCGACAAAGATGATGGCCGTGCGCTCCATCGGATCGGCGGCCAGTTGCGCCTCGATCGTCGCCAGCGTGCCGGTCAGCACGCGCTCGTCCGGCCAGGAGGCACGGAAGACGACCGCTACCGGGCAATCGGCGCCATAGAACGGCGTCAGCTCGGCGACGATGCGGTCGATGGCGTGGATGGCAAGGTGGATGGCGAGCGTCGCGCCGGTGCGGCCGAAGCCGGCCAGCGTTTCTCCAGGCGGCATTTTGGACGCGCGGCCGGAGATGCGGGTCAGCACCAGGCTTTGCGCGACTTCGGGAATGGTCAGCTCGCGGCGAAGCGCTGCCGCGGCAGCCGCGAAGGAGGGCACGCCCGGCGTCAGCGTATAGGCGATGCCGTGCTTCTCCAGCCGGCGAATCTGCTCGGCGACGGCGCTCCACACCGACAGGTCGCCGGAATGCAGGCGGGAGACATCGTGGCCGGCCTGGTGGGCCGCCACATATTCCGCTTCGATCTCGTCGAGCGACATCGGCGCGGTGTCGATCAGCTTCGTGCCGGGGGCGCAGTGCTGCAGCAGTTCCGGGGCAACGATCGAGCCGGCATAGAGGCAGACCGGGCAGCTTGCCAGCAATCTGCTGCCGCGCAAGGTGATGAGGTCGGCTGCGCCGGGACCGGCGCCGATGAAGTGGACGGTCATGCGGCGTCTCCGCTGATGGCGATGGCGCAGGTGACCGGGCCAAGCACGATGCGCGGCCCGAGCAGTTTTGCGCCTTTGCCCGCGGCAGCAAGCGCCGAGGCTTCGGAAACCGACGGCGTGCCGGCACGCGCCTGCGACAGGTCGGAACGGCTGAGCAAAGCGGCCCCCTCATCCGGCCCTTCGGGCCACCTTCTCCCCGCTGGGGAGAAGAGACTGGCGCCAGCGTGCGTGATCTCCTCTCCCCTCGGGGAGAGGTCGGCCGAGCGAAGCGGAGGCCGGGTGAGGGGGAGCGACGGTTCAGAGCCAGCAACATCCACCACTATGACCGGGAGATCGAGTTTACGGCCGGCAGCAAAAATGGCCACTTCGCTGCGTTTGAATTCGGTCGTCGCCAAGGCCGAAAGGGCCGTCATCGCCAGCCCATGCGCTTCCAGCGCGGCCTCTAACGCCGCAAGAACGTCTTGCACACTCACGCCTTTGCGGCTGCCGATGCCCGCGACCATCATGGCTTGACCCAGCTCCATTGGGTGACCGGCATGGCCGGCCGCCAGGCCTGCATCGAGCCAACCGGCGAAGCGCGGGATAGTGCGATGCGGGTGAGATCGCCGCCGAGCGACGCGTGACGGGCGACCAGCAGCGCCTCCATCTCCAGCGTCACCGCATTGGCGACCAGCCGGCCGCCAGAAGGCAGAGCCTCGATGGCCGTTTCCAGCACGCCGGTATCGCTGCCGCCGCCGCCGATGAAGATCGCGTCCGGCGTCTCCAATCCGGCGAGCGCCTGCGGCGCCGAGCCATCGACCACGGCAAGACCGGGCACGCCGCAGGCGGAACCGTTGCGGCGGATGCGGGCGGCGCGGGTTGGATCGGCCTCGATGGCAATGGCGCGCATCGTCGGATGGGCGAGCATCCATTCGATGCCGATCGAGCCGGAGCCGGCGCCGATGTCCCACAGCAACTCGCCGCGCCTGGGGGCGAGGGCCGACAGGGTGATGGCGCGCACTTCGCGTTTGGTGATCTGGCCGTCATGCTCGAACAAATGATCGGCAAGCCCCGATGTCAGCGGCAGGATGCGTGCTTCCAAAGTTGAGTCAACTTCGACCGCCAGAACGTTGAGCGGATTGATCTTTTCCAGATCGAAGGCGTCTGCGCGCACCGAGCGCAGCCTTTCGTTCGGGCCGCCCAGCGCCTCAAGTGCCGTCATCTGCGAGACGCCGAAGCCGAGTTCGGCCAGCAGGCGCGCAATCGTTGCTGGTGCATCGCCGTCCGAGGTCAGCGCAAGGATGCGGGTGCCCGGATGCAGCAACGGCCGGATCAGGTCGAGCGAGCGGCCGTGCAGCGAAATGGTCTCGATATCCTGCAGCGCCCAGCCGAGGCGGGCGGCGGCCAGCGAGAAGGCAGAAGCGGCGGGGATGACCTGCATCTCCTGCGGCTTCACCTTGCGGGCGAGCGTGGCGCCAACACCGTAGAAGAACGGGTCGCCGGAGGCGAGCACGCAGACGCGCCGGCCGGCAAGCGCCAAGATATCAGTCATGTCGGCATCGAACGGAACCGGCCAGGCTCGCAGCTCGCCCTTGGTCAGGGAAGCGACCAGCGCCAGATGCCGCTTGCCGCCGAAGATCACTTCCGCCTCGGCGATCAGCCGCTTGGCCTCTTCGCCGAGACCCGCTACACCGTCCTCGCCGATGCCGACGATTGTTAGCCATTTGGGTGTTGGCTGTTTATTTGACATGCCGCGCCGCCCCTCATCCGCCTGCCGGCACCTTCTCCCCGTATAGTGACGGGGAGAAGGGAACTGGCCGCAACGCTGGCGTCCCCCTCTCCCCGTCCTTCACGGGGAGAGGGTAAGGGTGAGGGGCTGCTCGGCGTGGCCTGACGTGGTGCCAATGAAGCGCATTCTGATCCTCGGCGGAACCACCGAAGCCCGGCAACTGGCGGGCAAGCTTGTTGCGCGCGCCGATCTTGAGGTCACGTTGTCGCTGGCCGGCCGCACCGAAAACCCAGTTGCGCAAGGTGTGCCGACGAGGGTAGGCGGTTTCGGCGGCGCCGACGGGTTGGCTGCTTTTCTTCACGAGACCCGCATCGAGCTGCTGGTCGACGCCACGCATCCCTATGCGGCGCAGATCTCCGCCAATGCCGCGGCAGCGGCGCATGAGGCCGGCGTGCCGATCGTTGCGCTCAGGCGCCCGGGTTGGGAGCCTGGCGAAGGCGACCGCTGGACGCTGGTCGACAGCGTTGCCAGCGCGGTGACGGCGCTGGCCGCTGCGCCACGCCGCGTCTTCCTGGCGCTCGGCCGGCAGGAGGTCGCCGCGTTCGAGGTGGCGCCCCAGCATCATTATCTGATCCGCAGCGTCGACCCGGTCGAGCCAAGGCTCGCTGTGCCCGACGCGGCCTATCTCCTGGCGCGCGGGCCGTTCCGGGAAGCCGACGAACAGGCACTGCTTCGGGAACACCGCATCGATGTCGTCGTGTCCAAGAACAGCGGCGGCGAGGCGACCTACGGCAAGATCGCCGCAGCGCGGGCGCTTGGCATCGAGGTGGTCATGATCCGCAGGCCGGCGCTGCCGGGCGTTGCGTCGGCTGAAACCGTCGAAGCCCTTGCCGCGATGGTCGATCATTTTCTGGTCGGTCATTTTCTTGGGCCCGCTGCCGAACGCGGCGTATAGACCAGCGCCGGTTTTTCGCCGCGCTTGATGATCCTGGTTTCCGGCGAGCCGATGATGATGCAGGTCGCCATGTCGGCCTTTTCCGCATCGGCGTCCGCCAGCAGAACAACCTCGAGGCGCTCGTCGGGACGGCCGGCAGCGCGGCCGAAGACGACCGGCGTGGTGCCCGGCAGGATCGCCGTGAGGCATTCGAAGGCGCGGCCAAGCTGCCAGGGGCGCGCCTTGCTGATCGGATTGTAGAGCGCGATGACGAAGCCAGCGCCGGCCGCAGCCAGCAGCCGCAATTCGATGAGATCCCATGGCTTTAGATTGTCGGACAACGAGATGGCGCAGAAATCATGGCCGAGCGGTGCGCCGATGCGGGCCGCGACCGCGAGCATGGCGGTGATGCCGGGCAGCATCGAAACGTCAACGGCACGCCATTCGGCCGGGCCGGCCTCGATCGCCTCGCAGACGGCTGCCGCCATGGCAAAGACGCCGGGGTCGCCGCCCGAGACAACGGCGACATTGTGGCCCTGCGCAGCCATAGCCAGCGCGTCCTTGGCGCGGGACAGCTCCTCGCGATTGTCGGAGGCGACGCGGGTCTGGTCCGGGCGCAGGTCGAGCCGGTCGAGATACGGCTTGTAGCCGTAGAAGAATCTTGCCTCGGCGACGACGCGGCTTGCCTCCGGCGTCACCTGGTCGGCATTGCCGGGTCCAAGGCCGATGACGGTCAGGCGGCCGCTCATGCTTCGGCTCCCAATGCGGCGGCCCGGCCTGACCAGCCGGCGACCAGCACGATGGCGAAGTAGGGCGCGTTGTCGCCCTGCTTGTCGGCCAGCCGCATCGAAACGCCGCCCGGCATGGTGCCGCGCTCGACATAGACGGCACGCGCCAGCTTGTCGGTCGCCGCCAGCGCTCGCCTGATCTTGGGCAGGTTGCGGCCAACCTTCATGATGACGGCGGCATCGGTGTCGGCGAGGCGGCGGGTCAGCTCGAATTCGCTCATTGTGCCCGGCAGCACGGTCAGCACATCGTCGCCCTGAACGATCGGCATTCCGGTCGCCGACCAGCAGCCGGACATCGCGGTCACGCCGGGAATGACCTCTGTTGGAAAGCGGTGCGCCAGCCTGACATGCAGGTGCATGTAAGAGCCGTAGAACAGCGGGTCGCCCTCCGAGAGCACCGCGACCATTCTGCCGGCGCTGAGATGCTCGGCGACTTTTTCGGCCGACTCCTCGTAGAAATCCGCTATCTGCGACCGGTAATCGCCGTGATCCTTGTCGATTTCGGTGGTCACGGGATAGAGCAGCGGCAACTCGATCAAATCAGGACGAAAATGCGCGCCGACAATGGCGCGCGCATTGCTGTTGTTGCCGCGCTTGGCGAAATGCGCCACCACGTCGGCCTCGGCCAGCGCGCGCACGGCCTTGAGCGTCAGCAGTTCGGGGTCGCCGGGACCGGTGCCGACGCCGACAAGCCGGCCTTTTACAATCGCGTTCACAGGCCCGGCCTCGCCAATGCGTTGAGGGCGGCGGCGGTCATGGCGCTGCCGCCCAGCCTGCCCCGCACGATGGCGTAGGGAACGCCGTAGGAATTCTCGGCCAGCGCGTCCTTCGATTCGGCAGCACCGACGAAACCGACCGGCATGCCGATGATAACAGCCGGTTTCGGCGCACCGTCGCGCAGTTTTTCCAGCAGGTAGAAAAGTGCGGTCGGCGCATTGCCGATGGCGACGACCGAACCGGCCATGCGCTCGCCCCACAGGTCGATGGCCGCGGCCGAACGGGTGTTGCCGATCTTTTTCGCCATGTCGGACGTCCGCGGGTCGCGCAACGTGCAGATCACCTCGTTACCGGCCGGCAACCGGGCGCGGGTGACACCGTGCGAGACCATCTCGGCGTCGCAGAAGATCGGCGCGCCGGCTGCCAGCGCCGTGCGGGCGGCGGCAACAAAAGCTTGCGAAAAAACAAAGTTCTGCGCGGCCTCGACCTGGCCGCAGGCATGGATCATGCGGACGGCGACATCGGCTTCGGCATTGGAAAAGCGCGACAGGTCGGCCTCGGCGCGAATGATGGCGAAGGAGCGCTCATAGATCGCCGTGCCGTCATGGATGTAGTCGTAGGGGGCGGGCATGTTCATTCCTGTCGGTAGGGTTCGGTGACACCGGCCGCGCCAAGCCTTGTCAGGCAGGCGGCGGTGGTCTCACCTCGAAATCGTGCTTCGCGGATCGCTGCGGCAATGCGGCCAACGCCGCGCGCGGCGTCATAGCCTGGCCTGTATCCGGCAGGAAGGGCCTTTGCCGTCCCGTCCACGACAAGCCCGGCTCCGTTATCGCCGCCGACCAGTGTCAGCGCCGCCCGGCCGGGATGGGCGCAGCCCTTGGCACAGCCGGAGATATGGAGGGTGACGGAGGCATCGAGGAGGTCGCGGTACTCGGCGGCGACGGTCTCGGCGATGTCGCGCGCGGCGATCCGGCCGGAGGCGCAGGCCGGCGCACCGGGGCAAGCGCAGATTTTCGTGCGCGGGTCGGCAGCATCGGTGACGAAGCTGAGGCTGGCGGCGGCCTGCTGGAGCGCGTGGCAGGCGGTCGGGGAGAGGCCGATGAAAAGCAGCGCGCGGTGCGGCGCCAGGCGAATTTCGGCCGCGCCAAGGGTGAGGGCGTGTTGCGTGAGGCCGATGAGTTTTTGCGCCGGCATGCTGCCGAAGGGCAGGCCGATGCCGAGGGCGCGCCCATCTGTCAGGTCGAAAACGCCAATGGGGAAGCGAGCCGGCAGCGTAAGGCGATCCACGGCGCCCCCCTCTGTCCTGCCGGACATCTCCCCCACTTGGGGGGAGATTGCGCCCTCATCGCCGGTTTCGCCAATGTCCAAAGTTGTAGAAAGAGAGCCGGCGGCGAAGCTGCCGATCTCCCCCCTTGTGGGGGAGATGTCCGGCAGGACAGAGGGGGGCGCGAAGGAATGCCAGCTTGCGAGAGATGTCAGCTGCCTAGCCGTCAAATCCCTTGCATGGGCATCGCGGCCCTTTTCGGCGACCATCCTCAGCATCGCGATGGCGATATCGCGGGCCGCATCGTCTCCCACCGTAGCGAGCGGCTTCGCATTCTGCCCATCACCCGCAACAGACACCTGCCACCTGATTCCCGCATTGGTGCGCGTTGCAGCCAGTCGCACATCGGCTGTCACCGCATCCATGCCAAGCCGTCCGCCGCCGTCGACGATCACCGAAACCTTCGGGCCAAGGCGCGGCGGAAGGCCTGCTGCCTCGATCGCCGCCCGAATCCGCTCCGCCAATGGGCGCGGATCGGCAACTTTTTGCGGATCCAGCCCGGCCAGCGGTCCGGTCTCGACCGGCACGCCGGTGCGCACTGCGATGCCGAGCGCGTCGACCTCCATTGCCAGCAGCCGGGCGCTGGCCGGCGTCAGGCCGCGGATCTGCAGGCTGCCACGCGCGGTCACTTCCATGATGCCGTTGCCATGCCGCAAGGCGGATTCACCGAGCCCGATCAAGGATTTCGGCGAGAGTCCTCCAGCGACCGGGTTGAGCCGCACCAGAAGCCCGTCGCCGGTCTGCATCGGCGCGGACAAAGCAGGGCAGGCGCCGCGTCGGGAGAAGGCGTTCATGCCGCCACCCCCTGGGCTTCGGCGATCAGGGCGGCGAGGTCGTCGTCGACGGAATTGCGCAGCGGGTGCCAGAGACCGCGCCGCCGCGCCGACAAAAAACGCTCGGCAATCATCTTCGCGGCCGCCGGATTTTCGCGCAGGATGAAGGCGCGCACCTCGTGATCGCCGAGATAGGCGTCGTGCACGGCCTCGATCAGCGTGCCCGGTATAGCATGGGTGGTCTCGGCGAACCCGACGAGACGGTCGACCGTCTCGGCGAATTCCGAAGCGCCGCGCGGCCCGTGCCGCATCTGGCCGGCAATGAAGCGCGGGTTGACCGCGCGGGCGCGAACGACCCGAGATACGGCTTCTCCAAGCGAGCGCGGCTTCGGCTTTTGCGGATCCGTGGTGTCGAGGACGATGACGTCGGCGTTCTTGCCAAGCGCTGCAAGCGCTGCCGAAAAACCGCCGATGAAGGCGACATCGGCGGAGCCTTCCAAAATGTCGCGGCCGGGGTCGTCTCCGGTATGGACGAGGAGGTCGGCCTCGGCGACGCGACCCTCGAACGCGCCGGGCGACGAAATCCCTTCGCCCTCGGCGCCGCCATAGGCATGCGAGGTGGCGTCGAGATAGGCGCGACCGATTTCTTCGCGCGCCGCCCAGTCGCCGCTCGACAGCAACGCCTCGATACCGGCGCCGTAGGTGCCGGGCGAGGTGCCGAAAATACGCGGGCTGACCTTGCCATCGGCGCGGGTTTTTGCGGCGAGCGGGTTTTCCGTCGCGTCCTCGTTGCGGGCGGCGACGGCGTTGGCGGCCGCATCGATCAGGGCGATCTGGGTCGGGAACATGTCGCGGAACAGGCCTGAGATGCGCCAGGTTACATCGACGCGCGGACGGCCAAGGCTGGCCGGCGGCAGCACTTCGATGCCGGTGACGCGGCCGGTGGCGCCATCCCATTGCGGCCGGCAGCCCATCAGCGCCAGGCCTTGCGCGATCTCTTCGCCGCCGGTGCGCAGCGAGGCCGAGCCCCAGAGGTCGATGACCAGGGAGCGCGGCCAGTCGCCATGCGCCTGCATGTAGCTGCGCAAGACCTCGTCGGACGCCGCCCTGCCGAGATCGAAGGATGTCGGCGTCGGCATGGTGCGTGGATCCGATGTGAACAGGTTGCGGCCAGTCGGCAGCACATCGCGCCGGCCACGCGCCGGTGCGCCGGCCGGCCCGGCAGCGACATGGCGGCCGTCGAGGGCCGCGATCAATGCTGACTTCTCGGCTGCTGCACTTTGCTGGCGCAGCGGATCGGCCTCGCCTTCAGGCGAGCGGCCAAAGATGTGCAGCCCGTCCTTGATGGCGAAGTCCTTGAGGTCGCAGAGCCAGGCGTCGATGCGGCGCAGCGCTTCGTCGGGCGCGTCGGTTCCGGCGACGCCGGCCTCGGAGGCGAGATCGGTCTTTTCAGCTGTTTCGACGATCAGCCTCGCCAGGCGGTCGCGGCGGCGGCGGTCGAGCCCTTCAGCCTGGGCATATTCGTCGACCAGCCGCTCGAGCTGCCGCTGGTTCTCGTCCAGACCGGCGCCGGTCAGCGGCGGCGGCAGATGGCCGAGGGTGACGGCGGCAATGCGCCGCTTGGCCTGTGCCGCCTCTCCCGGGTTGGTGACGATGAAGGGATAGATGACGGGCAGGGGCCCGGTGACGATCTCGGGAAAACAGGATTCGCTGAGCGCCACTGTCTTGCCGGGCAGCCATTCCAGCGTCCCATGGGCGCCGACATGGACGAGGGCATGGACATCGAGCGTCTTGCGCAGCCAAAGGCCGAAGGCGACCAGCGCATGGCGCGGCGGCAAGGTCGGATCGTGATAGTCGGCGCGACGGTCGACCGAGCGCCCGCGGTCGGGGGCAAGTGCTACGGTGATGTTGCCGAAGGTGGCGGCGCGGAAGGGGAAATTTGCAGAAGCAGGCGCTTGAACACCCCCCTGGGTTGGGGGGGGGGGGGGGGGGGGGGGGGGGGGGGGGGGGGGGGGGCGCCCCCGGGGGGGGGGGGGGGGGGGGGGGGGGGGGGGGGGGGGGGGGGGGGGGGGGGGGGGGGGGGGGGGGGGGGGGGGGG